>JBATNE010000230.1:0-2107 GCA_049290195.1 Candidatus Zixiibacteriota bacterium | reverse complement strand
GGGTAATAGAGTGGTTCTCAGGCAATAGGCGCCGGAGTCACGTGCTATCAATTTAGCAGAGAGCGCGTCAGCGAGTCGCTGGTATCTCGCGGGACTGGTGCGTTTTGCAGCCATGGCTCTACCCTCCGGAACGGCAATGAGGTTGCGAATGCGGTCGAGCTTAGGGTCGAGCGACTGGTTGGACATGGCTCGCGGCCTCAATGGCAGACTCGAATCTCAATAAAGCGAGAGAATCGGTTTCCGATTTGCGGTACGTTTCTATGAATGCGGCATTTTGTTTGACATCCGCTTCGACCAGCGCACAGGCAGCGTGAGATCGGCGCTCGACAATGGTACTGTTTGCCTGTTCAACGAGAAGTGCCGTCGCCTCCGGCTTGTGCATCCGGCCGAGCACCCAGCAAGCGAGATTACCGACCATCAGATTGTCCGACGTGATTGAATCTGCCAGCGCTTTGATCACCGTCGTGGTGTCTAGGGCAAAGAGGGCAAGCGACGCCGGCATTCGGGCGCCGTAAAAAGGATCACCCAGAAGGTGCACCAGCAGCGGAATGCTCCCTGCTATTTTGAGCTGACCAGAAGATACTGCCGCAGATTTTCTGACCAGCGGTATGGAATCGTTGAATGCACTCATGACAGCGTTGTCGGCCCGATGGCTGTGCAGCTTCCCCAATGCACCGATGACTTGTTCTCTGACCTGCCAGCGCTCATGTCCGGCCGCAGCCAGGAGCCCATCCACCGCCGATGAATCACCAATATCGCCAAGTGAGTAAGCAGCACGCTCAACCGCGAGCCCCTCGCCCAGCTTCAGACTGGTCAGGAGCCCCGGTACGGCTGGAGCACCAATCTTCTTCAAAATCGCCACCAGGGTCACTCGTTCTCGAGGAGATTTCGTCGCCAGTTTTTCCAACAGACGGGGGACTGCATTGACACCCATCGCGGCTGTGGAATCAATCGCCGGTTGAACCATATCCTTGAACTTGACGCTGCCGGAGGCGGCTATGGCAAATAGCGAATCAACCCGCTTGTCCACCAGATTCTGGGCAGCTGTTGCCGGCTCTGCGGCTACGGCCAATATCGCCGACATCGTCAGGACAACAATCACTTTTGAGACGCTCATTTTGACCCCTTTGTGGAATCCTTGGCGATCCGCTGAATGTCCATCCCGCCACCCCATCGGGAATCAGTACGCCAGTAGCCGTTATTCCGGCCATTCCCATTGTACTGATCGCCACCATTTAGATCGATAAAGAGCCCGATCGAACCAAAGTCTCTCCGTGTATCACCGAACCCCTGCGTATTTTTGGGATTCTTAATCAGGTATCTATCATCTCCCTCGCAATCAATCTGGATTCCAGCGCCATTGGCGGACCCTGCCCCCTGCGAAAGATCATAAGCCGTATAGGTGTCGTTACCATGCTTGTCCAATATCCACCCACAGGAATAGTCGTGACCTACCCCCTGCATCAGCCCTTTGCCGAAGTAAACGTCATTGCCGTAGTCGTCTTCCAGATACCCGAGGGACATATGAGTCGCCGTTCCCTGAGCATATTGGTATGACTGATAGTTGTCGCTGCCGGACGAGTCATAGAGAATGCCAAGTGACCACCAGTAACTGGTACCCTGGCCAAAAATGTCTGTGTAATAGGTGTCAAACCCCTTCAGATCAATAATTGTCCCAATACCTCCGGAACACCACGGTCTCAGTCCGTATCCAAATCCCTGTGACAGGGAGAGGTAATGGTCTTCGTACCTGAGAATATCCTTGTATTTACCTCCGGCGTAGTAGACATCGGATCCATCGGCTTCGTAGATAGCGCCCAGCCCCTGTATGAAACCAAATCCTTGTGAATAGACTGCGGCGTGATAGATGTCGCGCCCTGATTCATCGATCAAGAGCCCCATTCCAAAAGTCCCTGCCCCTTCGACATGAGTATCACCATTGTAGCGGTCATCGCCGCCGGCATCATACAATAGGCCGAATCCAAAATAGGCCGAGCCAAGCCCAAACGATTTGGCGTCATACCGGTCGTTGCCACCAAAGTCGAGGAGCATACCGCCGGAGAAACAACCGGAACCGAGCGTAAAATCGGTCCGGCCGGTATAGTGG
>JBATNE010000229.1:0-4811 GCA_049290195.1 Candidatus Zixiibacteriota bacterium | reverse complement strand
CCTTGGAGCCGGCGAGACAATCGGCAAACGAGGAGTTGGCGGACTCACGGCCCGCCAGGACGACATCATCCGGGCGTACGATGATGCCATCTCACGCATAATCGCGATCAGGCCTGATGTCTGTCTGCATTCCGGCGACCTCTTTCACCAGGTCCGCCCATCGAACAGAATTCTCGCGGTGGCATCGGCCGGGCTTAACCGACTTGCCTCGGAAGCCGGTATTCCCACTATAATAATCACTGGCAATCACGACGCTCCCAGGCTCGCACAGAGTTGGGCGGCACTTGAAGTCTTCAGAACGATTGACAATCTGCGGATCGCGGCGTCTGATGGCGTCCATACCTATACAATCGGTGATACCACCTTCCATGCCGTCCCACACTCGACCGGCGAGACGAGCATCCGTGAATTCGTGGAATCCTGCCAACCATCGAGATCCACTCATCACAATGTCCTTATCACTCATGGCGTAGTTGCCGGCATGCCGGAATTTGCAATGGCCGAATTAGGGGAACAGGAATTCCCGATCGATACTCTGAACCGCTTTGATTACGTTGCCCTCGGTCACTATCACAATTTTGCCCGCGTGGCCGAGCGAGCGTATTACGCCGGTTCCACCGAGCGCCTCTCACAATCAGAACGAGACTTCGCCAAGGGATTTGTCGAAATCGTCCTGGATCCGTTCGACATCCGCTTCCATGAAGTACCGAGCCGCGGTATGGCCACTGTGCGCCTCCCCGATATGTCCGGGAAACGCGGTGACGAGATAGGGGAGATGATCGCCGCTCAGGCAGTCCGGGCCGGCGCATCAGACAATATCGTTCGTCTCATAGTCCCCGGAATCAGTCGCGAGTCGTTGAAAACGCTCCCCTCTGATCTAATAGCAGAGCTGAAGAAGTCCAGTTTTGCTCTCGATATACGATTTGAATCCAGCTCTGCCGAGTCGCTTCCGTCTCCGACAACTCTCCACGAGGGAATCGGCAGACTCGATGAGGCCTTCGTTGCGTTCCTGGACCGCTCTGAACTTTCGCATGAGGACAAGGCGCGACTGCGTGCCTCCGCCCTTCAGTACCTCCGCGCTATCGATGACGAGAGCTGAAACGGACCCGCATATTCACGTACCTCGCAGCGTTTTTTGGCAACCATCCACTGGACACGGACGTACAATAGCGGCACCATTATTGAATTGATCACTCGGAAGGAGTATCGCGGCACTCAGTTTTATGCGCCTCTTTCTATTGACAGGTGTACTCCCAATAGATAATTTCAAGACCATATAGTTGAATTGTTGAAGGACAGAATCATGAGAAGACTACTTGTTATTGTAGCGGGGCTTTGCATTGTCTTGGCATCACATTCGGCGGCTGAGGCTGCGGTAGGCTCTGCATTTGGCAATCTGACCACCGCCAAGACCCTCGGTCAGGGGGTAGGCAACTTTGGCGCCGGAGTCGGTATCGCCGATGCCACTTCTGCTTTTGGTTCGTTCACCTATGGCCTCTCCAGATATACCGATGGTCGCTTACGGCTCGGGCTCTGGGATGCCGGCTCAGGGTCCAGCACCCGCATTGCGTTTGGCGCCGACTTTAAGTGGCAGTTCTGGACTGCCGGTGCAGGACGTCGCGAGCCGTTTGATATGTCCTTTGGCGGCGGATTTGAATTTGTCGATGCCGGTCCGATCTCAGTGTTCCAGTTCGGCGGCAATGTGGTCGGTTCCTATCCGTTCAAGCTGAGCAACGGTTCGACCCTCAGTCCGTACGGCCGCTTCATCGTACGCGTAGAATCTCTCTCGGGATCACAGGCATCCCATACCGATCTCTGTTTTGGCCTCAACGGCGGGGTTTCTTGGGCCGCCACTCGCAACGTCACCATTTTTGGCGAATTCCAGTTTGATGGCAACGACGGCGTCTTCTTTGGCCTCGACTTTAATGTGATGTAATCTTGTTGCCTCGAGCTTAAGATATGAAGCCCCGGCCCCCCCGGGGCTTTTTCATGCGCATCCCCCCGAACTATTGTTTTGCCATGCCTGCATCGACAGCGTATCATCACCCGATATGGAGCCACGCATACTGGTGATTCGATTCGGATCGCTCGGCGATGTCGTTCTCACCGCGCCGGTCATCACGAACCTCAAGATCGCGTACCCGCGCTGCCGAATTACCTTTCTTACCAAGGAGCAGTTCGCGCCGGTTGTCCGGATGTTCTCGGGGGTAGATGATGTCCAGGCGATCGCCGGAAAAATGTCACTGCGCCGCCTCTATTCCACGCTACTCGATCTCGATCATCAGAACTTCGACATAGTAGTTGATTTGCACGGCAATCTGAGGTCGTGGCTGAGTCGTACAATCGTTGGCTCACCGCGGACTCTCTGGTATCCCAAGAGAAGAAAAGAGCGATGGCTCATCGTCCATCGCAAGAAATTCCCCACTGATGACATCCACACGGTCGAAGCTTACAATGCTGCGCTGGCACCGCTGGGGATTACAACCCCATGTCGACGTCCCTCACTGGAACCAAGAGACACAGCAGAGTCGCCCCTTCCAGTTTCGACTCCGTATATTGTCGTAGCCCCTGGTGCGGCCCACGCCAATAAGCAGTACCCCCTGGAGCGATTTGCGGAATCTTCAGCTCGCATTGCTCAAGAGCGCAATGTGTCAATTGTCTGGGCGGTGACCACCCAGGATGCGAACAAATCCGGGCTTGAAAATTCGCTTGGCGCGAAGCGGTTCGTAGAACTGGTGGACCGTCCGCTGGATAGCCTTGGCAACGTCCTGGCTGGTGCCCTCATGACACTATCCAACGACTCCGGTCTCATGCATCTCTCGTCTGCTGTGGGGACTCCGGTCGTCAGTATTTTCGGACCTACGCACCCCGCTCTCGGGTTTTCCCCGACTGGCCAGTTCGACCAGATTCTTCAGGTTGACGAACCGTGCCGCCCCTGCTCACTCCATGGTAAGAAAAAGTGCTATCGAACCGAGCGATTCTGTTTTACTCGTATCGCCGCCGGCGATGTTGCACTTGCTGCCGGCGCGCTAATAGAACGGCGCAGGGATATGACACCCGCGCTCCTGGTTGATCGGGATGGCACGCTCATTGTCGATAAGGATTATCTTGCTGACCCGGCCGGTGTGGAACTCATTCCGGGCGCTGCTGCCGCGCTTAAGCAGGTACGTGACAAGGGCTATAAGGTCGTCGTCCTCTCCAACCAGTCCGGAGTGGCTCGCGGCAAATTTGGTCTGGATGCCGTCGATCGCGTCAACAATCGTCTGAAGGAACTTCTCGGCAGGGAAGGGGTAACTCTCGATGGCATTTACTTCTGTCCGCACTATCCAGGCGGGATCGTCCCCGAATTCACCCTTCGCTGTGACTGCCGGAAGCCGTTCCCCGGTATGGCGGAACAGGCCGCCCGCGACCTCAATCTGGATCTTCGGCGAAGCTGGGTTGTTGGGGACAAGCTTGATGATCTCAATCTGGCCTCGGCAATCGGTGCCTCAGCAATACTGGTCCGAACTGGGTATGGTCGCGCTTCTGAGACTGAATTGACCAAGGGGGGGGAACAGGTTCGGGTTCCGGTCGTCGATTCTCTCGCTCAGGTCGTACCACTTATTGTCTAGCCCCGGAAGGCTCTCTGATAGGGGAGGGGCCACGATGGAGGACGCCGCACAATCGCCGATAATTAGTGTATATTGAAGCGGCCAGGAAAGGCCGTTTGACAACGGGCGCCCTTTGCGCGTCTCAAGTCATAAGATCGATGCACGGAGCATGAAAATCAGGACTCATCACACGTCGCATACCTGTTCAGGGATTGCCTGCGGTCGCCTTTGGTCGATAGCCGGGCTCCTGTTGTTGCTGTTGGCACTGGCGGCTCCGGTTTCGGCCCAATTCTACTTTGGAAAGAACAAGGTCCAGTACACCAAATTCGACTGGCAGGTGATGACCACCGAGCACTTCCGGATTTACTTTTACCAGGAAGAAAAGGAAGTCGCCCGGATAGCCGCCGATGTTGCCGAAAAGTCGTACCACGAACTGGCGGCGCGGTTCAATCACGAAGTTCGGCGCAAAGTCCCGCTGATTATCTATTCCTCGCCGAGTTACTTTTCCCAGACCAACGTGATTCCCGGTATCCTCCCTGAATCCGTGGGTGGCTTCACCGAGTTCATGAAAGGTCGAGTAGTCCTCCCATTTCACGGCTCCTACCATGATTTTGTCCACGTCCTTCGGCATGAACTAGTCCATGTCTTCCAGCTCTCTCGTCTCGAAGAAGCTACGAGCCATATGCTGAGCCAGAAAATCGCCTATCCGCCGCTCTGGTTCACCGAGGGGCAGGCGGAATTCTGGTCCAAAGACTGGGACACCGAAGCAGACATGATCGTCAAAGATATGGTCATCAGCGGCCGCTTGCTCTCGATCAGCGATTTCTACCAGGTCGAAGGATCTTTCTTCATGTACAAGCTCGGCGAGTCCGTTTGCAGCTTCATTGACTCGACCTATGGGTCCGAAAAGATCGCTCAGATGTACGACAACTGGGGTAAAGGGCGCACCTTCGAAGATATCGTGAAGATCACTCTGGGGGACGATCTGAATGAGCTCTCCCGAAAATGGGAGTACGCACTAAAGAGGAAGTACTTCCCTGAAATTCAGCAGCTCGGCCTCCCGAATATGGCGGCCAAGCAGATCAGTTTCGAAGGATTCAGCGTCAAGGGCGTTCCTATAACGTGGAAAGACGGAGACAGCCTGAAGACCTGGATCGTTTATAAGGCCAATCGCCGCGGCTATACCGGCATCTACATGAAGGAACTCAATGACCGTCATGG
>JBATNE010000228.1:0-1584 GCA_049290195.1 Candidatus Zixiibacteriota bacterium | reverse complement strand
GCATTTCTCCGTGCAGATATTTCTTATAAAATTGTCGGTGGGCTCAAGTTTTATCAACGCAAAGAAGTCAAAGATACTATTGCCTATCTCCGATTTCTCATGAACCCGAGAGACGTTCTTGCTCTCGAACGGATTATCAATGAACCGAAACGAGGCATTGGTGATATATCGCTCGAATACTGGCTCACCGTTGCTCGCCGAGAAAATTTAGATTGTCTTCAAACCATAACAACGCTCCGAAAAGAAGCGAAGTTACCCGAACGCAAACTGAAGAGTATGGATGAGTTTGCTGAACTCTTTTTCCATTGGCAAGAATCAATCCAAAACGATAAAAATCTGAAGCTGGCTGAACTCTTAGATATTGTGACTCGGGAAAGTGGTTACCTGAGTACGTTACGGGATGGAACACCCGAGGGTGAGATGCGTGAGGAAAATGTGAAAGAATTATTTTCTGTCGCTCGAAAATATGATGATTTTTCACTCGAGGAATCCCTCAGAATGTTTCTCGAAGAAGTCGCTCTGGTCGCTGATACAGACGGAATACATCAGGAGAGCGCGACCGTGCATCTCATGACCATTCACAGTGCCAAGGGTCTCGAATTCCCTGTGGTTTTCATCGTTGGTCTCGAAGAAGGAATTTTCCCCCATTCAAGGAGTGCTCTCTCTCCTGCTGAACTTGAAGAGGAGCGTCGGCTTATGTATGTCGGTCTTACTCGAGCCAAAGAGCGAGCCTATCTCCTCCACGCTGAGACGCGTACTATTTTTGGTTCAACACAAATCAATCCACCATCTCGATTTCTTTCAGAAATACCGGAAAACCTTATCGAAACTCGAGAAATGAAAATGGGAAGTGTCTTCTTTCAAAAACCAAAGCGATTCACGGCGGCGTATCCGAGACAAATACGTACTCCAAAACTCACGCTTGATGGACCACCTATCCAACCTGCCACTGATCTTCGTCCAGGAGACATGGTGACACACGCTGAGTTTGGGAACGGTCTCGTTATTGCTCTTGATGGGACACTCGTTTCTGTGGCGTTCAAAAAACGCGGCGTCAAAAAAATGATGCTTGGAGTGGCTCCACTTCAAAAAGTCTAACGCTCTTTCTTTTTTCTTTTTCCGTGAAAGGCTTGGTGAATTTCACGCAGTCGTTCATTGGTCACATGGGTATAGATCTGAGTCGTGGTGATAGAGGCATGCCCAAGCATGGATTGGACGGCTCGGATATCGGCACCATTGGTGAGAAGGTCGGTCGCAAAGCTATGACGCAGAGTGTGTGGATGGACATCTTTCACGATACCAGCTTTCCGAGCATAGTACTTGACGAGGCGCTGGACGGTGCGGGGAGTGAGGCGGAGAGTCTCGCGCTTGGCATTGGTTTTATTGATCAGACCTTTTTTCCCATGAGCGACAAACAGTGCCAGATCGACATCGGTTCGATGAGTGAGGTATGCCCGGAGGGTTGTTTTGGCGGCGGGAGAGAGAAACACCACCCGCAACTTTGATCCCTTCCCGCGGATACTGAACTCATCTTTCTCGAGGTTGACCTGATCTCGATTGAGCGACACCAGTTCGGAAACCCGC
>JBATNE010000227.1:0-4130 GCA_049290195.1 Candidatus Zixiibacteriota bacterium | reverse complement strand
CCGTAAGAAACTGAACGGGGTCGTAGTTACCCCGCAGGCAATAGTCAGTGACCTCAAGGGGAAAGGGTCAATCCCGCCCCATTTCCTGTACTATGGCACGTTTGTCCATATCAGCTCGAAACGAGGCAGCAATGCCGTCATATCGGCACCCGATCTTAGCCGATGGCTGATCAGGGGGACACAGGTCAAGCCGCTTGGGTATAAGTTGGCAGACAAACCGACCGGAGCCCGGCTCGTTCGGGAAGCAATCCGGTTCCTGGGTGTACCATACTTGTGGGGCGGTATAAGCCCTGCCGGATTCGACTGCTCCGGACTGGTCCGGACAATTTGTGGTCGTTATGGGCTGTATCTGCCTAGAGACACCAAAGACCAGATCGGAGTTGGCCGACATATAGAGAGATCAGAGGCCCGGACCGGAGATCTGCTCTTCTTTAGACGCCATGTCGGTTTCGCGATCGGATCGGATAAGCTGATCCATGCCTCGCGAGGTGGCAGTGGCGTAAGGATCAACTCTCTGGTGGCCGGAGAAAAGGACTATCGACCCGATCTGGATCGGGATTTTCAGGAAGCGAGACGTGTACTCAAATGATGAACATCGACACCTGCAAAGTCTCATTGCCGCTCAAGAAAAAGTTCGTCGTCTCCAAAGGGGAGGCCCAGATCAAGACAAACCTCCTGACGATCTTGAACAATCGTTACTCCGGCGAAGCTGCCGGTTCGGTGCACTATGGACCATCGGTCGAAGCGATGGAAGCCGAGATCATTAAAGGGATCAAACTGCTCAAGAAGTCCGGCACGATCACGGCTCAGACTTTGAACGAGATCAACTCGTACAATATTCACCCGGTGGCCCGCTCCGCCATAATGGGAATGGTGCTGAACTTCCTGTCCGGCGAGTCACAGCGATATCCATGGGAGATACTGGAAATTCCCAAACCGGTCGGAATCAAGAGTTCATTCACGATCAGTATCGATACCCCGGCTGAGATGATCAAAGCGATCAACGAAAGCCCCTTCCCGATCATCAAAGTAAAGATGGGGAACGAAGATGACGTCCAGTTGGTCGACGCCTTCAAAGCGATCAAAGGGAAAGAGATCCGGGTCGACGCCAACGGCGGATGGTCTCCGGCCAAGGCCGAAGAGATGATCTACTTCCTTTCACGTAACGGTATCAAGATCATCGAACAGCCCACCGATGCCGACCATGTCGGCGATTGGCCCCACGTGAAGGGGAAGGCTGTCGAAGTCGAGTTGATTCTCGACGAAGGGCTGAACACCCTGGAAGACTACGCCAGGTACGCCGAGTCTATCGATGGCGTGAACATCAAGATGGAAAAGTGCGGCGGAATCATCGAAGGTATCAAGATCGCGCAGGCGGCTCAGGAAGAGAAAAAGAAAGTAATGCTCGGCTGCATGGTGGAATCATCGGTCGGAATCGCGCAGTCGGTCTACATGTCGTCATTGGCTGACTACTGCGATCTCGATGGTCCCCAGCTGTTGGAAAACGATATCGCCAGCGGCATCATGTATCAAAAGGAATTGATCGAGGTCGACCGGGAAATCATCGGCGGCCCGAAACTCAAGCGAGATTTGGTTGACAAGTATACCCAGCCGTAGTCACAACGTCACAGCCAAAACGTCATTGCGAGACAGATCCGCCGAAGGCGGAGCAACGAATCAATCTGTCGCGGTCTCGAACGCCAAAGGTTGCAGCGCCACAAGTTCGTCATTGCGAGGCAGATCCGCCGAAGGCGGAGCAACGAAGCAATCTGTCCACTCAGTGAAGACCAATCAGCGCGTCACGATCTGGTCAGCCTGCTTGGTCGTCATGTGCCTGCTTGTCTCCAGTCTCTACGCCGACACTCCGGAAATAACGATCGTCTACCCGAAGCCGGATCAGACCCTCGGCGCCAGTGACTCAAGCTTTATCCTCGGGCACATCCCTGCCCGGTTTGTCGCCGAGAAGGGGGAATATGTCATCCGCGTCAACGGGCTTGATTTCCCGGTCCATCCCGAAGGCGGCTTCATTGCATGGGTGCCGCTCAAACCGGGAGACTTCACCTTCCAGATCTATGCATTCCGCAAAGGCGCACTACCGAAGAAGAGAGACTCGCAGAGCGGAAAGATAGCCGAAGGGAAAGTTGCGGTCAAAGTACCCGTCCCGTCGCGGTCCATTCCCGACGATTCATTGGCGATCGTCGGCGATTACCGCCCACCCAAGGGGAATGTCACGTTAGCCGTAGGAGAGAGAATCGATGTCTCCTTCCAGGGGACACCTAACGCAGTTGCCTGGTTCTCGATTCCGGGAGTGGTCGATTCAGTAGCGATGTCCGAGTCCGCCCCACGCACCCAGCCGTTCTGGGGAGAGGCCGTCTTCGGCGCCGGTGCCGTTCCCGATTCGCTAATGGTCCGCGGCATCTATTCGGGTTATGTAATGGTTCCGTACAACGCCAACGCCGAGTCTGTTGCGGTTGTCTACCATCTCGCGTTCAGTCCGCACCGCCAGTTGAAGACGCCGCGCAAACCAATTTCAAAAGAGAGCGGCTATCGGATAACTGTTAGTAACAAACAGTACCCGTTCACCGTCAGGTTCACCGATTCGGTGCAGACCATCCGCTATGTTCCACTCGGCGGGTACATGAGCATCTACCAGCCCAAGGGCGTCATCGCCTGGGTGGTAGGAGCCGAAGGGGACTGGTACAAGGTCAAGCTGTCACCGACGCAGTACGGCTGGGTTGCCAAGGCATCCGTCGAGAAGACTGCCGCCGGCACTATCGCTCCGAAGTCGCTGGTTAAGACGATCCGCACCTATGGAGCAAGCGAATCAACGCTCATCGAAGTAGGTCTGTCGGGAATGCATCCATTCCGCGTAATTGAAGAGAACAAGCGGTTGATTCGAATTCAACTGTTCGGAGTCAACTCCGATACCGATTGGATTCGCTACGACCACTCAGACTCACTGATCGATATCATCACCTGGACACAGCTGGAACCGGACCTCTACGAATTCACGGTGAGTCTGAATCATGACTTATGGGGATACGATACTTACTATAAAGGGAATACGTTCTACTGCAAACTGATCAAGGCGCCATCGGATGTCCATTCGATCAAAGGGAAGACGATCGTGATCGATCCCGGACACTCGGCCGATCCCGGCTCGACAGGACCAACAGGATATACCGAAGCCGAAGCCAATCTGGCAATGGCACTGGTGGTGCGCGAGGAATTGACTTCCCGTGGCGCGCGCGTGGTCATGACGAGAAAGGACGCCTCGAATGTGCCCTTGTACGATCGCCCGGCCATCGCGAAGAAGGCCAAAGCCGATCTGTTCGTTTCGATCCATCAGAATGCTCTGCCCGATGGCGTAAGTCCGTTTCTCCCTTACGGCGTGTCGACTTACTACTATCACCCGCAGTCAATTGACCTGGCTCGAGACATACTGACGCAGGCCGTGAAGCGGACCGGGCTGATTGACTACGGCCTGTACCACGGCAATCTAGCTGTAGACAGACCGACGCAGTATCCGGCGATACTGATAGAGTGCGCTTTCATGATTCTCCCCGAACAGGAAGCGCTGATCAAGTCGGACAAGTTCCGGAAGCAGATTTCAGAATCAATTGCCGATGGGATTGAGCAGTATTTGAAGTCGTACGATTCGAATCGCTGATCAGCTATCACGCTGACACAGCAACTCACCAATCATTTATTATGGCTGTTCGGCGATCGCCGGTTTCTTCTTGATCGGCTCGCGAAGATGCGAACGGACCTTTTTGTCCGTGCCGAGAAGCTTGGCTTTGAAAGCAGGAGTGGAGACTTCGTAAGCGATATCTATATACGCCCGTCCCTGAGCGCGCAACCGGACGACTTCGATCGCAGGTACCTTGTTGTACGTTGCTATGAAGCGGAGATTGACCAGGTTGATGATGTCGTTGTCGTCGAGTACGATCTTCTTCCACTGTGTCTTGGGTGTAGTTCTGAATAAGGTCCAGGCTTTGGTAAATGGGGCAGCCGGCTGGCTGTCCATGGGTACAAAATAGACCTCGGACATTAGGCCGAAATGCGCTGTAAGTTATGCCCATGATTTCTTGAGCAGCCGCAAGTCGGCGACAGCATCGGGTTGAAGTCCC
>JBATNE010000226.1:0-1791 GCA_049290195.1 Candidatus Zixiibacteriota bacterium | reverse complement strand
TCGCAAGATTGATGTGCAAGCCGCGCACGTCCGGCACCTTGCCGCTTCCCTGCGCGGACGCCGTCAACAGGGGCTCGGGCTGCCGCGCGAATTCGGGCGACGAGTTGATGATGCGGAGCGCGATCTCGTGGAATACCGGAGCGGCCACGCTGCCGCCGTAGTAGCCCTCCTGCGGATCGTCGATGATGACAAGGATCAGCACTTTCGGATCCTCCATCGGAAAGAACCCGACGAACGATGCCGTGTGCGACTGGTTCGAGTACGCGTCCCCCACCAGACGCTGCGAGGTGCCAGTCTTGCCGCCGATGCGCATGCCGTCGATGCGAGCCAGCTTCGCCGTGCCGCTGTCCACCACGCCCTCCATGAAACTGCGCATGGTCCGCGCGGAGCCGGGCGCGATCACGCGGCGGATGATTTGCGGAACCGTCTCGTCAACGATATTTCTGTTTTCGTCGAGCAGCCACTTGCGGATGTACGGACGCATGAGCACACCGTCGTTCGCCACCGCGGCGTAGGCGGAAGCGATCTGCAGGGAGGTGACGGAGAGGCCGTAGCCGAACGCGAGATACTTCAGCGTGATGCCGTCCCACTCCGACGGCTTGCGCAACTCGCCGTGGGCTTCGCCCGGCAGTTCGATGCCCGTGCGGATACCGAAGCCGAAATTCCGCGCGTACTTGTAAAACCGCTCCGCGCCGAGTTGTTCGGCGAGTTTTGCGGAGATGATGTTCGACGAATTGATGAAGGCGTCTCGCAAGGTCAGCGAGCCCCTCTTGTGATCGTCCTTGATCGGCTTCTGCGACGCGCTGTACTGCCACACGCCGTTTTCGGCGTTCAGGATGTCGCTTGGTTTGTGCAGATTCTCGTTCAACGCTCCGCTCATCGCGACGATCTTGAACGTGGACCCCGGTTCGTAGAGATCGGTCACGACGCGGTTCTTCGCGGCGGAAATCTGCTCGCTGGTGAATTCCCCGAGCTTGTTCGGATTGATGGTCGGCACGTTCGCAAGGGCGAGGATCTCGCCGGTGCGGGGTTGCATGATGATGCAGCGTCCCGACAACGCCCGGTGCTTCTCCACACCCCGCGCCAGCTCTTCTTCCGCGATGGCCTGGTAGGATTGGTCGATCGTCAGCACCACGCTGCGGCCGTTCACCGGATCCCGGTGCGGGTAATCGACCTCCGGACGACGGACGCCGTTCGCATCGCGCTGATAGACGATATAGCCCGGTTGCCCGGCGAGCTCCCGTTCGAGGCCCATCTCGATGCCGGACTGCCCGAGGTTGTCGATATTCGTCCAGCCGATGACGCTGGAGGCAAGTCCGTCGAAATTGTAGCGGCGACGTGGGATGCAGCGCAAGCGGATGCCGTAACATTTCAAGTTCTTGAACGGCGCAGCCGCGGCCTCGCTCATCTTGCTCTGCAGGATGACGTAGCGCGAACCCTTCGTCTTCAACTTGGCGAGCACCGCCGCTTCGCTCATCGGAAGCCCTCGCGCCAGAATCTTCGAGATCGAATCGGGCTTGGTCAGCACCGAAGGATCGGCGATCAGCGTGTACTCGTTCGCGTTCGAGGCGAGAATGGAAAGATTCCGGTCCAGGATCAGCCCGCGCACCGGAGGAATCGTTTCACGGCTCTGGTATTGATCGAGAGCGATCTCGCGCAGTTTGGCGCTGTCGCGGATCTGAATCATCGACAGCTTCACCGCGACGAGCACGAACCCGGCGAGAAACGCCACCAGCAGCATGTACATGCGGCGCAAACTCTGTTGCCGCTGCAGAACGCGGACCACCTCGT
>JBATNE010000225.1:0-4091 GCA_049290195.1 Candidatus Zixiibacteriota bacterium | reverse complement strand
ATTTCGGCCATGCCGGCATGCAGCTTGTGATTGAAATGGACCGGCTGATAGCTTTGCGCCAGTTCGCTCAGCAGCATGGAATCCGGCGCTTCCTGGAGCTTGTGATCGGTCTTGACGTGCGTCATGGAGAGCGTCGGACACTGCTTCAGGCAGACATCCTTCGCCGTAGGCGCGGAACAGGTATGGCATTCCATGCAGTTTATCTTGGCTGATTCCTCAGCCTGCGACTGCATTTTGGCCAGAGCGGTGACCGCCAGGATACACCCCAACCCTGTTATCACGGATAGTATCAATAGCTTCTTCATATTACTTCGTCCCTGACAGGTTTGCTTTCGCGACGGCCGCAATGCGCACCGGAGCCGCGTCTTCGCGGGGTTCACCGGTAATCACCGGGAAATTCAGAACCACAAATCGATAGACCATCACCAGAGCGGAAATGAGGCCGATCGTTACCATGACTTCGAAAATCGACGGGAAATAGGTCTTGGTCGCATACAGCGGTTTGTACGCGATGAGGAATACATTGATGCGGTTCAGCGCCACACCAAAAATCACCATCGATGCTGCGGTAAACAGTCCTGCGACCGAGTGCCGCATCTTGCTCATGGAAAGCAGGATGATCGGCGTGATGACGCCGACACCGATTTCGATCATGAACATGAACGACTGGAGCGACCCGGCGAATACATACGGCCACACTTCGCGAATGGTCAGGTCGCCGACACGGATCGCGAGGTAAATTCCCAGAAGAACCGGCGTGTACTTGGCGATCGACGCCAGCACCGGTGTTTCCGGTTTGAGCTTGAGTGATTTGCTGGCCAGAATCGATTCGAATATCACCATCGGGAATCCGACCGAAATCGCCGAGAGCAGGAAGAGCAGCGGAGAGATCGGGGTGTACCAGATCGGGTGCATTTTCGACGGTGCAATCACCATCAGCGTACCCAGCGATGACTGGTGCAGACAGGAAAGCACCACACCGGCGATAATGAACAGCGATACAAAGCGGCCGAGAAACCGTTCGCATACCGCCAGCCAGGATTCGGTCAATTTGTTCAGTATGCGCAGCGGTCCGGGCAGGTTGACGCGCCCTTTGAATCTCTCGACCACTATCGGTAAGAATTCGATATACAATACCGTCAGATAAACCATCACACACATACCGACTTCGAACAACACCGAATTCCCCTGCCACATGGAAGGAAGCATCGGATGCCATACGTTGTAGTAGCGGCCCAGGTCAGCCAGAAGCCCGATTACGACGAACGTGTACCCGAGCATCGCCGTGAGAAGGGCAGGGCGGGTGATGACGTGATATCGTTCCTTATGGAAAACATCCGCCAGCGCCGCGGTAGTAAACCCGCCGGCAGCCAGCGCGACACCAGAGGCGACATCGATGGCGATCCAGATACCCCAGGGATACTGGTCATCGAGATTGGTCGCGGCGCCGATTCCGAAAATGAGTCGATAGGCGTAGGCAGCCAGTCCGGCCACCATGATTCCGAATACGATTTTGGTGCCTGTGGAAAAGAACGGCACTTTCACTGGAGCGGCATGGTCATGAGTGCTCATGTGGCTCCTCCTCTTTCTTGTCGTTTTCACCCCGCAGGGAGTGCATGACCAGTCCCAGAAGTCCATACAGCGCCAGCGGCGGAACGAAATTCTTGAAGACACCATGCTGAATCGATTCCGTAAGGTGCGGAATGACGGCGTCGGGTAGTTTAGGGAGTTCGGTATTGGCGAATTCCGTACCGGCGAGATACATCCACGATGAACCGCCCACTTCGTGTTCCCCGTAGATATGATCAACATATTTCCCGGGTTTGGAAGCCATGCGGCTTCGGGCCAGCTCAATCAACTCAGATCGCCTGCCGAACACGAGCGCTTCTTCGGGGCAGATCCCGACGCAACCCGGCTTTTTTCCTTCGGCGATGCGACTGGAACAGAAGGTGCATTTGCGCACTTTGGGGTCGAGAGCATTGGCGTATTCATAGGCCGGAACCTGGAACGGGCAGGCCACCATGCAGTAGCGGCAGCCGATGCATTTCCAGGCGTCGTAGACAACAGGACCATCGGCTTGCTTCTTTAAGGCTCCGACAATACAGGCGGACGCGCAAGCCGGGTCGATACAGTGCATACACTGCACTTTCATGGTGTATTTCTTGTCCGGATCTTCCTTTGACGCAAACTGATTGACGACCGTAAAGGCGTTGGCGTCCGGACGACGATGCGTTTTGAAAACGGATTTGTCGTCAAATTCCTTGAGTTCCTTGGTCGGAAGCTTGTTGACGTCGTTACACGCCCACTCACATTTGCGGCATCCGATACAGGTCACGGTATCGACCAGGACCCCATAACTGTTGCCGAACTCTTCGTTGCCATGTTCTTCAGCGGCGAGCGATCCCCCCAGGACCAAGGAGGCCGATCCGGCAGCTGCCAGCTTGAAGAAATTCCTTCGATCTATAGCCATATGACCTCTCTATTCAGGGCAGGGGGACCCGGCACTACCCTGTGAAAAAAATCACAATAACGGTCCCACTACTGCTATCATCGACATATCATACTACTATTGTACGGTAATGTCAAACAGTTTGGGTCAAAATTCATGTATTAACGTGATTTTGTGCTGATTGCATGCAGAGAGCCGTATGTCGATTGAACATATTGTGCAACAAAGGGATAAACAATACAAGAGAGTATGTGTTTTGATTGTCGCTTGAGAAAGTAATCACTATCTGCATTGGGGAGCAAATAGGTCCATTGGCGACATCTGGGTCTGTTTGAAAATGGACCTAGCGATGATAGGAAACGGCCAGCACCAGGCTCTTCAGATAGATCGCCTCAGGAAAGTAGATCGAACCGGGGTGATCCGGGCTCTGGTGCACCGAATCCAGCACATGGAGGATGACTCCTGACTGGCTCGCGGCGCGTCGAAGCGTGAACGCAAAGTCATCATCGCTGAGATGATTGGAGCAGCTCGAGGTTATGAATATCCCGCCGTGGTTTACCAGGCGGAGAGCGGCCCGATTGAGAAAGTGGTATGCCTTGCGACCTGCTTCGATGTCACGCTGGGTCTTGATCAGCGCCGGCGGGTCGCAAATCACCATATCAAACGTCCGCTGAGTGTTCTTGCCGAGCCACTGGAAGACATCGGAGCATTCCGAAGTCACCTTGGTGATGTCGAGATTGTTCTTTTCCAGTTGCGCCTGGGTGGCGTCGAGGGCCGGCTGCGAACTGTCTACCTGCAGAACTTCGGCGGCACCGCCCGATAACGCAGCCACAGAGAACGATCCGGAGTTGGAGAAGAGATTAAGAACAGTGGCTTTGTCCGCATGTTTTCTTATGGCGAGGCGAAGCTGCTTCTGGTCGAGAAAGAAGCCGGTCTTCTGGCCGTTCACCGGGTCGGCAAGAAAGGTAAGGTCCTGCTCTCGAAATTCGATTGGCCCCTGTGATTCGCCGTGATGTATGGCCGTAAATTCTTCCAATCCCTCTTCTTTACGCGTGGGGAGGTCGCTACGTTCAACCAGGAGACTGGGGTGGAAAATGTCCACAAGAGCTTCCATGATCGGTTGACGCAGTTTGTCAATTCCGGCTGTCGCCAACTGGAAGACAATGCAGCTTTCATAGCGATCCACCACCAGTCCGGGGATTGAGTCGCACTCACCGAAGACAATGCGGTAGCCGGTAGTCTCGGTGTTCGGACCGTAGCCCATTTGCGTACGACGGATAAACGCCTCGCGGATCTTGGTCTCAAGCCACTTCTGGTTAATGATTGCTTCGCCGAACTCGAATATCCGGACCGCGATCGAACCCCGGTTGGAGAATGTCCCGGTGCCGAGCACTTTGTCATGGGTGTCGACTATCTGGACGATATCGCCGTGGTTCAGGCCATCCGGTTTTGACGCGATCGCGCCTGAGAACACCCAGGGGTGGCGGAAGGCGGAGCTGGCCAGTTTGTCTGGTTTGAGTGAAAGGTGTGGATACATAGGATCTGTTGGGCTTTCCAGCAAAAAAATATATCGGGGTGAGAGGATTTGAACCTCCGACACCTTGCTCCCAAAGCAAGTGCGCTACCAGGCTGCGCCACACCC
>JBATNE010000224.1:0-3444 GCA_049290195.1 Candidatus Zixiibacteriota bacterium | reverse complement strand
CCTCAGCTCGACTCCAGCGCGGTAGCCGCAGCCTATCTTTCCCGGTACAAACCGGCCGAACAGAGCGGTCGAAAAGTAAGCATTTGGGTATCGTATAAGGTGGAGTTTGAGTCCAATTGACCCGCTTGTCGCCCACCTCATTGAGAGCCGGTAGTCTTCTTTTCTCGAAGTCCGAACCGAAGAAGCGCTTGTCAAATCCGGGCTCCGCACATCGCGACGCACGCCCTGGACGATGTCAACAACAGGGCTGACTAACCTTCTCTCCAACACGACCTTTCAACTACGAATGAAATCTAATTGCGAATGCGCCGGGCATTCTAGTCCAAATTAGTCTTGTACCAAATCGCAACAGAAACCGAATTGAGCGGTGTATATGGGGGGCACTAATGTCCAAGGGGGACCTATGTCCGACAGTTTTGGCGCAGAAGTGAAAGGTTCAAGAAAACAAAATATCTGAAACGAACCCAATTGCTTGGACTAATAAATGAGATAAGGGGATACGAAAGTCGCTCAACGGCGCGATGTAGATAACTAAACCACTAAGGACAACTGGGGGGAGTGAAGCCGCCGCCGGTCAGGTAACTGACCAGAGCGCTTAAGTCTGCCAGATCGACCGCTGCCAGACCGTTGACGTTGGCTGACTCAGCACAGGGAAGTGTGACTATGGCGCCGGTGAGATATCCCACCAGCGTCGCGAGATCTGCCAGGTCGGTCGTACCCTGCAAATTGACATTGCCTCTGGCACCGACACAGCAAAGGCTCGTGGTCACAAAATTCCGCGGCCCGGCGTACGAACTTGAACCACCGGCATTGGTCGCGGAGACTCGCCAATAATACGTAACGTTGGCGCTGAGTCCCGGAACTTGCAGCGATGTCCCAGCAACACCTGCATGATCAGAGACAATCGAAAAGAACAGGCTGTTGGTCGCCACTTGTACGTGGTACGATGTCGCCCCTGCTGAATTCAGCCACGAGAGAGTCGGGTTGACAGGTACCGATGTCGCTCCGTTGGCAGGAGTAGTCAACACCGGTGGTGACGGAGCCGTAGTGTAGACGCGATCAATCACCAGCACCCAGTCGCCCGCTGATGGCGGCGTATACGATCGCGATGCCCGTACGAATGTCCCGATACTGGTATAGAGACCGGTACTGGGATTGAACCACTGGGTCCGAATCGAGTCTCCGCCTAACACCGTAGGGTTGATCGTGATGGCTCTCGATGTCGGCATGTAGGCAATGATCGAAGATGAATCGGCGGCATACGCAGCCACTGCTCGATTCGAGCCACTGCTGGCGCCCGATGTCAGCACCGTGCCATTGTCCGGCCTGAGGCTGTACCAGTGGCGAGAGCGGAACAGCTGAGCCCAATATGCCATGTACTGCGCCCCGGGGGAATTGAGAGCCGCCTGCCAGTCGCCTCCTCCTCCGGCAGTTGATCCGAAAAACCAGATCGGCTTGTTCCCGAATAGCGAACCGCAGGCGCCCCCAAGGATCGCCCAGTAAGACTGCGCCCGGAGCATCGTCGGTGAAATGTGCAACTGGTCGTTCTCGTAATTGAACTCAGTACCGAGAAACGGCTTCCCCACAGCATAGGCACTGGAAGCGATTGTGGAGATGCTCGTTGTGTCCCATGTGTAGATGCCGTTGAGCGTCAACCATGATCCAAACTGCTGAGACTGGACCGGAATGCTCGAACCACCATGTCCGGTGATCAGACGATTGGGATAAATATTGTCCGCAGCTTTGAGTGCGATCACGAACGTATCGATCTTGGGACCAAGACCGGCCAGTGCCGGGTCAACATCGCCGCCGACTATCCAGACGATGTTGGGGTATCCTTTGTACCGGTTCCCCATGTAGGTGCCAAATGTCCGCAGGTCGGCAAACGAGGCTGCCTTAATCTCATCGCACCAGCCGTCGATCCCGGTCCCGGCCGATGGAGAACATCCGAACCCGATATAGAGTGGATCAACTAGTAGGGCAATCCCGAGGTTGTTAGCGGTCTGGATCATGGAATCGGCATGCGCGAAATAGGCATTGTTGGGGGTCGCAAACGGCGCCCCGGTAAACGGCGGAACATTGAGAATATTGTTGGGTGCGTGATCGGTATAGTATGGCTCCGGAAGCGATGCGAGAACCAGGTTGAACCCGCGATTGGCACGGTCCTGCAAGTACGTGACCGCCTGACTATTAGTCAACTGACCGAACATCGCCCAGCCGGCTTCACCGCTGACAAAGACCGGTGTCCCGCCCGGCGTCTGGAGATACCTCTGGTTGGAGCTGACCCCCCAGGGGAAGTTCTGAGCCGAGACAATACTGGTGATCCCGACAATCCAGACGAGGACTAGCGGGATCGACAATTGCCGCAACCACTGCCTGGTCCGGGGCAGGAGTCGTTCGGTCGTAGGTTTGAGAATACTCTTAGTCACTTCAGTTATACTGGAAATGGTGATACTCAGATCAAGTAGGTATTAGATCGGTAATATAGCAAAATACCTGAAATTGGCAAGGGAGAACTGGCTCTGGGAGCCTGGTTGCGGGAAAGCGCTATTTGATGAGAAGCATCTTCTTCGTGTCGACAAAGTCCCCGGCGGTCAGACGGTAGAGATAGACTCCGGATGGCGCGGCTTGTCCATTCCATGTGGAGTGGTGTCGTCCGGCCGGCAACTCACGATCGACCAGGGTCGTCACGAGGCTTCCCAGCATGTTGTAAATGTCGATTCGAACCCAGGACCGGGTGGGGATGGCAAAACTGATCTCGGTCGACGGATTGAATGGATTGGGAAAATTCTGGCTGAGAGCGAAATGAGTAGGTATGCCATTTGAATTGTCATCAACATCGGTCGACGACGTAATGGTCGTAAAATTGAACGGACTGCCGAATGAACCGGCACCGCCGGCATTGGATGCGCTCACCCGCCAGTACAACTTGACATTGAGCCCCAGGCTGACCAACTGAAAGGTGGTGTCGGTGATCCCGCTCTGATTGATCAAGGTTGTGGTGAAGTTCGGATCCAGCGAAGTCTGTAGCCGATACGAGGTGGCTGTTGCTGATGAGCGCCAGACGACGGAAAGTGTGGTATTGAGGCCGGTCGCACCATTCGCCGGAGACACCAGAGCCGGTGCTGCCGGCGGGGACACAATGGTGGTGAAACTGAACGCAGTCGAATAGCTACCGGGACCGCCGGCATTGGAGGCGCTTACATGCCAGTAGTATTGCGCGTTGTTCGCCAATCCGCCGATCGAGACCGATGTCGCTGCAATGTTGGCTGAGTCAATCACTGTTGATGAAAAAGCAGGGTTCGATGAAACCTGAACTCGATAGCTGGTGGCTCCGGATGATGCCGTCCACGCCAAAACCGGATTGACCGCCGCTCCGACAGAACCGTTCAACGGAGTAAGATTGGTCGGCGCCGATGGGGGAGTAACGGCGTTGCCTTTGAA
>JBATNE010000223.1:0-19912 GCA_049290195.1 Candidatus Zixiibacteriota bacterium | reverse complement strand
ACCGGCTTTTTCCCGCTCCCGGTGATCAATGCTACGTCGGGCGTCATTGCCAAGCTCTACTTCCATGTTATTGCTAACGCTCCTCAGGGTTTTGTCGCGATAGATTCAGTCAATCAGGCCACCGATTTTGGCGGCGGCAGTTGGTACTACAAACGTGTTGAAGTGTATGACTCAACCGGTGTCAATCCGGGTACCTGGCTACCCTCCTTTACCAGCGGCGGCGTGAACGTGAAAGTACCGACCGGTATTGATGACAACGGCAACGGCCTTCCCTCCTCCTTTGCCCTCGGCCAGAACTATCCGAACCCGTTTAACCCGACCACCAACATCCAGTTTTCACTGCCGATGGCCAGCCATGTGAAGCTCGAGGTGTTCAATATCCTCGGTCAGTCGGTTTCGACCCTTCTGGACAAAGATATGGCAGCCGGCAATCATCAGGTGGAATTCGACGCTACTCCTTATCCCAGTGGCATTTACTTCTATCGCTGGTCCCACCTGGGCGGTTCCGAGACCAGAAAAATGATCCTCGTCAAATAAACCATCCTTACCTTTCTGCCGAAGTAGTAAGGGACAGTCCATAACGGACTGTCCCTTAACATTTTGTGGCAGACTCCATGACCGAAGCAGTAGCGACCAGCGTAGACGACAAAAAGGTAAAGATAGGCGAGTACACCATCACCGGCAAAGTCGGCCAGGGTGGGATCGCCGAGATCTATCGCGGCCGCCAGGAATCGCTTGGCCGTGATGTCGCTATCAAAATCCTCTCCGCCAATCTCGTTACCGATGCTGATATCGTCAGACGGTTCGAACGTGAGTCGATGGTCATTGCCCGTCTCAATCACCCAAACATCGTTCATGTCATCGACAAAGGGAAAGCGGGCGGACGATACTATTTCGTGATGGAGTTTGTCGATGGCACTTCATTGCGCGAAGTAATCGACTCCCCTCGCGTGAATCTCGCCACCAAACTCGATATGCTGGTGCAGGTCTGCAAGGGCCTGGAATACGCGCACAAGAATGGCGTGATTCACCGGGACATCAAGCCAACCAATATCCTGATCGACAAAAACGGCAACGCCAAGGTTGCTGATTTCGGCATCGCCCAGATGGTCGGCGTTCCCGAGGGAGATATGACCTCTTCCGATGTCATCATGGGAACACTTTCCTACATGTCGCCGGAACAGAAAACCTCGTCGACCAATGTCGATCAGACCACCGATATTTACGCGCTCGGCGTTATTCTCTATGAAATCCTCACCGGCCGTAAGCCGATGGGGCATTTCAAACTCCCGACTGAAGTGAATCCGGAAATCCCGCGCGGATTCGATACCATTGCTCTCAAGTGTCTGGCGCAGGAACCGAAAGATCGCTTTCAGACCGCGGTAGAATTAAAAGACGCCATTCTCAACGAAATGAACGGGCGCCCCGGTGAGCACAGCACCGATGATCTCTCCCTGACCGGCACCGAATCAATCACCGGTAAGTGTCGCTATCTCGACACGGTCAAAGAGACCAAGTTCAGTTCGACCATACTGGTGGAAAACCGGGCGAACCGGCGGTTGTACATCATCAAGAAATACACCAAGGGGGAAGCAGGGCGCAAAGAAGCCAAACTTCTCTCGACCATCAAGCATCAGAATATCATTTCGGTGATTGGCTCAGGCGGCGACTCCCGCTCGACCGTTGTCATTACGGAATATGCGCAGGGGGGATCGCTGGCCGATCGCCTGGTGCGCAAGTATGAGTGGATCGATGCCATGAAGATCGTCATGCAGATTGTGGCCGGACTCGATTTCGCTCACAAGAACAATATCGTCCACGGCAATCTGCGCCCGTCCAATGTCCTTTTTGATTCCGCCGATCGGGTCAAGCTGACCGATTTCGGAATGCCGGTGCATTACGAATCCGGCACCAAGAAGAACTGGTATCTCCCACCCGAACACAAAGCCTCCAAGCAGGGGGATATCTATGCGGTCGGCGCCATCATGCATCAGCTTCTGACCGGCCGCATTCCGGAATACGAACCGATCACCGACAAACTGAGGATCGACGAACTCCACTTGCAGGTACCGGAAAAGCTCCAGCAACTGCTTCGGAAAATGCTGGCAGTGCGGTTTACGAATCGTTCCAAGAGCTGCGAAGAGATCATGTCCGAGTGGCAGGAGATCGAAAGAGACTACCAGGCGTCACTGGCCTTCCGGCCGACTATCCAAGAAGAACCGGCCCCCGCTCCAGTGCGAGTGCCGGTCTGGAAATATGCCGCTATCGGCGGCGGAATCATTCTGATCGTCTTGTTGACGCTGCTCTTCTCAGGCGCATTCCGTCACTAGACGTCTGTCGTCATCCTATTTCAACTTGAACATGAAGCCGATTCCGAGGACTTCCTTGATCCTCGCACGATAGCTGATCTGCTTGTCGTACAGAAGCTGCGTGTACAGCTTGGTCGTGATCACCTTGCTGATCTGGAAGGTGAATCCGTTTTCCAGATTAACATCCACCGCTTTCCAGTCATCGGCTTCAGGCGTCCCTTTGAATTTATCTTTGTCCGAGAAGAAGAGCGCCTTGAACACCGACAGCTTTCCAAGGTAACTGATCCGCTTGGTGATATTGATCGAGGCATCGGTGACCGATTCGAGACCGCCGTCGTTGGTGTTGTAACTCTTGGTGCTGTTTCCGGTCGAGTCGGCCGGATCGAGCTGCTTGGTCATCAACTGACGAACCGCCAACCCAAGTCGGCTGACTACGATTTCATCCTTACCACGCGACCAGAATTTGCGCGCCATACCGAATGACTCGGTGAATCGAAGCGGGGAGAGGTAGACCAGTTTGCTGTTGGGAAGTTCATAGGCGAACTGCGATTCCACTCTGAAGGCCAGGTAGGGATCGACAAACTGGTGCAACGTGAAACGTCCCAGGTTATCCCAGTCAATCAGGTCGGTCGATTTCTTCGGCTTTGACCACTTCTTGGTATCCTGATCCTGTGATACCGTCTGGCCGAACGACAGCTTGAGCGTGGTCCGGTAATTGAATTTCGGCGAGAACTGCTTTTCCGCCGCACCATTGAGGTTGGCCACCCAGTTGAGTGAACCGGCTTCGCCCCCTACCCAGGAATCCGAGTAGGCGGTCTGAGCGGTGGTAACGTCGATTACGAGTGACTTCTTCCATCCGACCATAGTGGTGTCATCTGCACTGGCGACCGCAGCACAGAGTAGTACTGCCAGGACCGTTGCACTGAGAAAGCGATACGCGTGCATATAGAACTTTCCTTTATGTTTATTGAGACGTGAGTAATTACTGCCCGAACGATCAATACGAGTGTTCCGGCCCGGGATATTTCCCCGAGCGGACCTCGTCAATGTATTGCGAGAACGCCTGCGTGATCGCAGGAGTCAGGTTGACATATTCTTTCAGGAATTTTGGTTTGAATTCCGGGTCTCGGAGCCCCAGCATGTCGTTGCTCACCAGCACCTGACCGTCGCAGTGGACACCGGCGCCGATGCCGATCGTGATACAGGTCTGCAGCGCCTGGGTAATCTCGTTGGCGAGACTGGTCTCCATCAGCTCCAATACCATCGAAAAACAGCCGGCTTCTTCAAGCGCCAACGCTGATTCCTTGAGATAATTGATGGATCGTTCTTCGCGCCCCTGCACCTTGGGTCCGCCAAACCGGTGGATCGACTGTGGGGTCAAACCGATATGCCCCATCACCGGAATTCCGCATTCGACAATCCGTTTGATTGTCGGCACCATCTCGATGCCCCCTTCGATCTTGACCGCTTCGGCGTTTCCCTCTTTGAGAAAACGGCCGGCATTGGTAATGGCAACCTCGACCGACGGCTGAAACGACAGGAACGGCATGTCGGCGACGACAAGTGCCTTGCTGGTGCCGCGAGCAACCGCCGCGGTGTGCGCGATCATCACGTCCATGGTGATCGGGATGGTGGTGTCAAAGCCGTGAATGACGTTGGCTGCAGAATCTCCGACCAGGATGATGTCTACGCCCGCTTGATCCATCAGGTGCGCAATGAAATGATCATATGCGGTTAACACCGTGACCTTCTCGTGCCCCTTGCGGGCGACAATAGTCTGGACGGTGGTTTTGCGTCGTGCTTTGGTAACCGACATATCTGTGCCTATCTGCGGGTCAAATCTCCCGCCGGGGAGTAGTATTTTTTGCCGGAAACCGGTTTGCTGATCTGGCTGATGAGATCATCGAAATGCTCCGGCGTGTTGACGAAATCGATATCATCGGTTTTGACTACCAATAGCGGCGTGTCGCCGTAGTGGAAGAAATAGTAGTCGTACGCCTTGTTCAACATATCGATGTATTCTTCATCGATTGACTTTTCAAACGAGTAATTCCGCTTCCGAATCCGATCCATCAGCACCTGCGTTTTCCCCTGGAGGTAAATCACCAGGTCCGGTTTGGGGGTCTCTTTCGAGAGTGCCGGCGCGATCCGGTTGTAGAGCGCCAGTTCCCGTTCGGACAGGGTTACCGATGCAAAGATGGAGTCTTTGGCGAACAAATAGTCAGCCACGATTCGTTGGGAGAACAGATCGCGGACGAGGAGCTGTTGTTGCTGTTGAAATCGGGAGATCAAAAAGAACAGCTGGCAGGGGAGAGCATACCGCTTGCGGTTCTTGTAATAGTCCACCAGGAAGGGGTTCTCGAACACCTCTTCGTTGATCACTTCGGCGCTGATCCGCTCGGCGAGCATACGGGCGAAGGTGGTCTTACCGACCCCGATCACTCCCTCGACAGCGATATAGTTGGGCTCAAATGTTTCGAGCGACATGTTCCTTGAGCAGTATCACTTCAGCACGATCCGTCGCGCTGAGATATTCCGACAGATGTCTTTTGGTTACCGGATGTACCGCCTGTGGGTCAATTTCGAGAAGCGGCACCAGGGCAAATGGACGCTGCGTCAGACGCGGGTGGGGGACCGAAAGCGTTGGCGTGTCTATGACCTTATCTCCAAACAGAAGGATATCGCAGTCGATCGTGCGGGGCTTCATTTCCCCTTTGCCCGTACGTCCCATGCGCCCTTCGATTTCTTCAAGAGAGTGCAGTAATTCGTGGGCGGAATAAAGATACTCCCCCTTGATCACCTGATTGAGAAAGGAAGGGTTTTCCCCCTTCATCTCGCGGGCTTCGGTGATGTACATCGCCGAAGTCGCGGTGATTTCGAGCCCTTCAAGGGACGATATTTCTCCCAGGGCTGTTTCGAGGTTCCGTTCACGGTTCCCCATGTTTGATCCCAGAAGGAGATAGACGATTTCCGGCATGATGGCTCCCTTATGAACGGTTATCCGTGCGATCGATCAGCGACGAAGTATTACCCTGCTCGCGTGTGACCTGGACTTCGATGTATTTGACATACCCGGCCAGTGGCGGGAGCATTTTACGCACGCGCAAAGTTACCCGATAGACGGGAAACTTGTCAAGAATTATCGAGGCCAGTTCCGTCGCCAGCGCTTCCAGCAGTGCGAAAGCGGTACCTTCGACTGTCTGCTTGATCAGATTATATACGTGACCGTAGTCAATCGTGTCCCCGAGCCGATCACTCTGACCGGCATCGGCGAGATCCGCTTCCAACTCGCAATCCACTTCGAATACCCGGCCGGTTTCTTTCTCTGCAGGCGTGACGCCGTGATAGCCGTAGAACGTCAGGCCGATCAACCGTATCTGGTCTTTCATTCTCCGGACTCCAGTCGATGGTAGGGGGAACGTTGTTTGACGCGGGCGATTGCCTCCGCGTATGCTTTCGGCCCGGCAGTTAACGAGAGCCGGACAAACCCCTGTCCGGAATCACCAAAACTGGTGCCGGGGGCGATCAGGACTCGATTGCGGCGATACAGCAATCGCACCAGCGTGCTCGATGCCGCCCGTCGTTCGATTCTCCCCCACAGGAATGGCACACCGGGAGAGGGATAGACGTCGAGGTTCAGCAGGCGGAGCAGTTCCGCGGCTTCTCCGGATGTTTCTCCGAGCAATGTGCGCGTCGAGGTAAGTGCGGCATTCGGGTACTGCCGGATCGCCCGGAGAGCCAGCTCGACATAGTAGCCTGGTATCGACTGATCCATCAGCGAGTACGCCATCTTTAGTCCGCCAACCAGATCCCGATTGCCGACTGCGAATCCAAATCGAAGCGGAGGGAGGCCGAAATTATAGGAGAATGAATACAATTCTATGGCAACTTTGCGGGCACCCTCGACTCCCAGCAGCGAAACAGGCAAGCGGCCCGATATCGACTGGTACGCGGCATCGTTAACGACGACGGTATTCTCGCGACTGGCCATCAGCACCAACGCGGCCAGGTCCTTTTCCGTCAATTCTGATCCTGTCGGATTGTGCGGAGAATTGAGGAAGAGGACACGGGCAATACGTCCGATTCGGCTCTTGATCTTCTCAAAATCCGGCCGCCAGTTGGTCTTGGGGGAGAAGGGATAGAAGATCGGGTCGCCGCCACAGGCGACGACAACTTTGCGATAGAGCGGCAGAGCCAGTTCCGGTACGAACGCGACATCGCCGGCGTCGATTGTCGCCAGCCCGAGCGCGAACGCCATCTGGGAAATCCCGCCGCCGATGAACACTTCGCGCGCCGGATTCAGTCTTACCTGGTGATTGGCCAGCATCCATCCGGCGATTACTTCCTTGAGTTCGTCGAGGCGCTCTTCGGACGCCGGAGCCAAATCAGTTGCCGCGACCTGCTCCTGCGATGGGAATGTTACCGGCCACTTAAACGATGCCAGATCGATTATCGCCGGTCGCTTTAGGAGCGGCTGGCGCTTGCCGGCCGGAAGAAATGAAAGGATATCCAGCGGCATCTGGTACATCCGGTCGGCTTTGTCGATGATGACTTTCTTGATCAACATATGCGTATCTCAATCGCACCGCGGTGGCTCAGGCCATCAGCTTGCGATGCATTTCCTTCAACCGCTCAAAATCAGCATTGGGGATCCGGTCTACCGCTCCCAGTTGGGTCGCCAGATGGAGGATCTTGGCAAAATGCTCGACTGTCTCCAACCGGTTATACGCTTCTTCGAGCGTCCTCCCGATCGTTACCACGCCATGATTTCTCAGCAAAAACGCATTATGCGTCTTGATAAACGGCGCGACTGCATCCGGAACCGCCTTGGTGCCGGGCGGAGCGTATGGAACATGGGCGATACTTCCGACAAACACAACCACTTCCGGAAGGACGTCATCGGGCAAATGGCCTCCGGAAACGGCAAATGAAGTTGCATAAGGTGGATGGGCGTGGACACAGGCATGAATATCCGGGCGTTCGTTCATCGCCAGAAGGTGCACTGCCATTTCGCTTGATGGTGCCCGTTCACCGTCGAGTTTGCGGCCGCTGTAATCCACCAGGGTCAGGTCGTTCGGTTTCATGCGCCCTTTGCAGACACCCGAAGCGGTTATCAGAATTTGGGATTCGTTGAGCCGAACAGAAATATTGCCATCGGTACCGGCCAGAAGGGCACGGGTATAGAGTCGGGAGCCGACCTCGATGATTTCCTGGGCGATTTTTTCCGGAATCTGCATTGGTGAGGCAAAGGTAGCCTGTACCCCAGGGCAAGTCAACAGAGCTTTGCGGAGCGGGACATGGTGCCCGATTTATCGTATTCGGACACAACTGGTTACAGAAAAGGGGTCTAGTCCGTACTACTTTTGGTAAGTGAGAGAAAATTTGAATCAAATCGCCGGGTAATTCGTTATAAACTATACGTTTTTGTGCTAACCCAGGCGTTTTTGACTTGACTCAAGAAGGGTCATATGCTACCCTAGAAGGCTCGCCAGTTGGAGGAATCATTGGAAGATCGGTTTTCCCCCCCTGAGAAGCAGCGGACATCAAAGCTGCGATTCTCAGCCCTAGCTGTATTCGGATTAATCTGTATTTTGGTCGGAATTATCCTCTCGGCCAATTTGCAATTGACTCCGCATACGGTGGCTCAGCAAGCTCCCCTGAATATTGCCCAGACCGGCGCCTATCCGGTGGTGACCGGGAGTGATGGCGAAATGGAATCTCCGTTTGTCGCGATGGTCGATCGCGTCAAGGATGCCGTTGTCAATGTCTCGGCCCGCACGCAAAATGAAGAAACACCATGGTGGTTTCATGGCGGAATGGGAATCTCGTCCGGTTCAGGGTTCTTCTTTCGCGAAGACGGCTATATCCTGACCAACAACCATGTGGTTAAAGGTGCCCGCGAATTGACGGTCCGAACAGCATCGGGATATGAATACCACGCCAAACTGGTCGGGCAGGACTCTGCCACCGATCTGGCTGTGCTCAAGGTAGAACCGCAGGAAAAAATAGAATTCATTTCGTTCGGCGATTCTGAAAAACTCAAAGTGGGTGACTGGGCGATTGCCATCGGTAACCCGTTCCCACAGCAGGGACTCGATAGAACGGTTACGGTCGGTGTCATTTCCGCCAAGGGAAGAAGCAATCTCCGCTTTGGCGAAGGGACTCCCACGTATCAGAATTATATCCAGACCGATGCTTCGATTAACCCGGGTAACTCCGGCGGACCGCTGTTGAATCTTCGCGGCGAAGCTGTCGGTGTAAACGCAGCCATTTCCAGTCCCACCGGTTCGTCGGTCGGTATTGGCTTTGCCATTCCGATTAACCTCGCCCGGTCGGTCGTGCCCGATCTCATCCAGTCCGGCAAAGTTCACCGGGGATGGCTGGGCGTTGACCTTGCCGATATCAATCCGCGCGAATCGCAGCGCCAGGGACTCACGGCTGTTAAGGGTTCTATGGTCACCAGTGTCTATTCCGGCTCACCGGCCGATCGTGCTGGCATTCAGAAGGGTGACGTGATAGTTGGCTTCAACAACGAAGCAGTCGAGAATACAAACCAGTTTATGGTGTTGGTGGCGTCGGTGCACGAAGGACAGACCGTGCCGGTGGATATCGTCCGCGATGGCCACCGCTCGACCGTTTTGACGACCATCGCCGATCGCGACAAAGCGATCCAGCAGATCTATGCCGGTCGCCCGTCCAACAACACGGAATTGCGCGTGCACGAGTGGCTCGGCATGCAGCTGACGACATTCACCCAGGATATGGCGCGAGACCTGGGGATTAAGTTCCTCGAAGGTGTCTACGTGGCAGGCGTGTTCCCCGGAACGCCGGCGGACAAGGCTTCGATTTCCGAGGGGACAATCATTACTTCGATCAAAAACAAGCCGGTCGGGAATCTAGGCGATTTGATTGCCGCCGAAGAAGGGCTGGGCTCAAATGAGTCCCCTATTCCGATGATCGTTTTGGAACCGGACGGCGCCCCCGCCCGGAAAATAGTGAGACCGTAATTTACTGTATATAGACTCATCGGCTTTTCCAATGGAGCCGACAGAGTGCTGGACATACATACTGTTGGTAGTAAGGAGAGAGACATAATTCGTGGCTAAACAATCCCTCAAATATCGCGACGAGGATCGGTCGCTGGACCTGTATCTTCGCGAGATCGGGGAAACACCACTCATTTCCGCCGACGAAGAAGTGCGGCTGGCAAGAAGGATAAAGCAGGGCGACAAAAAGGCCCTGGAGAAATTAACCAAAGCCAATCTCCGCTTCGTAGTGTCGGTAGCCAAACAATATCAGAATCAGGGGCTGTCGCTGGCCGACTTGATCAATGAGGGGAATATCGGGTTGATCAAAGCCGCCAAGCGGTTCGATGAAACCCGTGGTTTCAAATTCATCAGCTATGCGGTCTGGTGGATTCGCCAGGCGATTCTGCAGGCATTGGCCGAGCAGAGTCGTATCGTGCGTCTTCCCTTAAACCGCGTCGGTACGCTTCACAAGATCGGCAAAATTTCCAGCCGGCTGGAACAGGGGCTTGGCCGCGAGCCTTCGCCCGAAGAAATTGCCAAAGAGCTGGAACTGTCCGAAGGTGAAGTTGCTGACACGCTGAAAATCTCGAACTCGCATCTTTCGCTCGATGCGCCGTTCTCGGTGTCGGAAGACAATTCGCTCATCGATATTCTCGAAGACGAATTTCAGCCGTCCCCCGATGAAGCGCTGTTGAGCCAGTCACTGCGGGTGGAGATCGAAAAAGCGCTCGATACGCTCACCGCGCGTGAAGCCGAAGTGATCAATCTGTATTTCGGGTTGAATCATGAGAAGGCGCTCACGCTGGAAGAAATCGGCGCCCGCTTCTCACTGACTCGCGAACGCGTACGCCAGATCAAGGAGAAGGCGATTCGTCGCCTTCGCCATGCCTCGCGGAGCCGCTCGCTGCGCGCCTACCTGAACTAATCAGAGCTTACATATCTTTTTGAGAAAGCCGCCTCGCCCGAGGCGGCTTTTTTGCGTGCACAGTTTGCGCCAGTCCTACTATACCCAAATTTCCGCTTGCGTGATCCGGCAACATCGATTATGTTTTCCATGAATATCACGGGAGGGTTATGACGTCGTCCAATCGCACGACCGCCGCTGTTTTCCTCGCCGTTCTCATCCTCTTCTTAACCGTCCTAATCCGCACCGCCTGGGTATGCGATGATGCCTACATCTCATTCCGGTCGGCGGACAACTTCGTTCACGGCTACGGGCTCAATTGGAATGTCGATGAACGGGTGCAGAGTTTTACCAACCCGCTCTGGGTGCTGGTGATGGCCGTAGTCTACGGTATCTCCGGAGAAATGTACTACACGGTCACTTTCCTCTCGATTGCCCTTACACTCGCCACACTTGGCCTGCTGGTGTTCCGTTTGTCAATCTCACGAATCGTCGGATTGCTGGCACTGGTCACTCTACTCTTTTCCAAAGCCTATGTCGATTATTCGACCTCAGGACTGGAGAATGTCCTGGTTCATCTTCTGCTGGTAGTCTTTTTCATTATCTATTTCAAATCCGCAATGAATCCGAAGACACTCTTTCGACTCTCACTGGTGGGGGCGCTGGCAATTCTGGCGCGACTGGACATAGCGATGCTCGTTCTCCCTGTTATCGCCTGGTCAGTCTGGGAGCTGCGCTCCTGGCGGACTCTGCGAACAGTGCTCTTTGGTTCTACTCCCCTAATCCTTTGGGAGATATTCTCGCTGATCTACTATGGCTTTCCGTTCCCCAATACCTATTACGCCAAACTCCATACCGGAATCTCGTCGTCGGAATTAATGTCGCAGGCGTTCTTCTACTATCTCGACAGTGTTCAGCTTGATCCGTTGACGATTGGCACGATCATCTTTGCGGTTGTCGCCGGGTTGTCATCCAGGAATCGAAGACTAATGCTCGTGAGTATCGGAATTCTGATCTACACTGCGTATACCATCCGCGTCGGATGCGATTTTATGCTGGGGCGATTCCTGACCGCGCCGCTCGTCTGCGCCCTGGCTATCATAGTTCAGTTGCCGGTGCCACGGCGCACCTGGACCGTCGCCATCCCAATCGGTCTGGTCCTTCTCGTCGGACTGACTTCACCTCGTCCGCCTATCTTCAGCCGTGAGACATATGGGACCACCGGCGAAGGGAGTATCGATCCGCGCGGAATCGCCGATGAGCGCGGTTGGTACTACCAGGGGACAGGATTGCTCCGGGCACGTCGCGGAGTACTTATGCCCGATCACGAATGGGTAACCAAGGGTTTGGACATGAAATACAACGGTCATACGCCGATGTACGACGGCTGTGTTGGCTTTGTCGGATTTTTCGCCGGCCCGAAAATTCACATTATCGATACGTACGGATTGACTGAGCCGCTTCTGGCGCGGATCCCCAACGAAGACAAGAAAGACTGGCGCATCGGCCATTTCCCACGCACTCTCCCGGCAGGATACGACAAGACGCTCGAGCAGGGGGTGAACAAGATTGAGGACAGCGGTGTGTCGCGGTTTTTCGAACTATTGTCGGAGGTCACTAGAGGACCGATCTTTTCGTGGCACCGCTTCGCGACCATCTGGCATTTTAACACCGGCGCCTATGATTCGCTGCTCTCGCGATATACAAATCCGCCGGTGAAGAACGTGACCTACGCGGAGATCAACACTCCCAAGGCATACGGTAGCGTCTGGAACGGTCCCGGAACTCACCTCGTATCCAAAGGGGGAGTGCGCATAGCCATGGATTCCGTCTACTACCACCGACAACTCGAAATCAGCGTCGACCACAACGATATGTACCTGATCGTCTATTTCCTTGGGGACAAGGAAACGGGGCACCAGTTAATTGAACGCAAGTATATTGAAGGGGGTGGACTCAGAGTCGACACGCTTGATGTCCCCCGCCTTACTTATCTTCAGGGATACGACCGAATTGATGTTCGCCCATTTTTGGGGGATGATATGTACAGCATCGGGCACGTCCGTCTGATCGGCGCATCGGGGCAATAAGAATGGTCAGCGTCCAGCTGCTCGAATCTGCGCCACCAGTGAATCTTTGCCCGCTATCTGATCGCGACGGACCCAGTCCCCCATGAGTACCGAATCCCCCGCATAGAATTCGCGGCCGGCATTGAGTCCGACATAGTCTCGGGAAAATCTCGGATCACGCTCGAATTTCGAGACGGCGCTGAAGAAGCCGTGCGTGTGGATGAAGGTCGGCTTCATCGTATCAAAGACATAGTCCCAGAATTTGAGTTGATCGATCTGGCGGGTGTGGGCGATAGTCGGGTCGCACAGCCCACCGAGATCGTACACGCGGCACTTCGAGTAATACAGTGTCGCTCCAATGTCAGGGATGAGCACCGATGGTTGGTCGATCTTGAGTTCGTTGGCGAAACCGTCGTAGCGTGTGCCATACTCCTCGGCGATTCTGCCGAATGAGACAGTGGGCCATTTCTCGAACTCCATTAAACGCGGCTCTTGCACAGTCCAGGTGATCCAGATCATGCCGGCCGCCAACGCCCAAACCAGAAAACGACCAAACGAACCGACCAGCTCGGCAATCCAACCCAGCACCAATCCGGCACAGACAAAGACCATCATGAAGAATGGCGTGGCAAACCGGAATTCCCGCATCCAGTCATCAGGCAGGAGGAGATGAGTTGCTATCGCCAGACAACAAAGCAGTCCGGGAACCAGTAGAAAGGTTCGGCTGCGCAGTCGTATTGCTCCGACAACGAGTGCCGGCACGACTATCGCCGCGATCAGTAGCCACAGTGACTCTCCCCAGATGCTTGCGAGTAAGAGCCGGAGTTTGAGAAGTGATGCCGGATCCAGCGTCACGACTCCGATCGCCAGATCAAGCGTCGGCCCACCTTTTACTGTATACGTGTTTGGAAACCAGGTACCGAAATAGAGGTGCTTGAACAGCGCAACCGCTCCGAATGTCACAAGAAATGTGGTTGTTGATAGGCCAAGTTGAATGAGTCTGGGACGACGCGATTGTTTATCCGTGAATATGGCTGCCACCAGAAGAATTGGAAGTACGAGGCCGTACATCACGCCGTCCGGCCGGGTTATCGCCAGGGCGGTGATTGTCATACCTATTCCCACGCCGCCGCGTATCGCTTTGCGCGAGTTTGGCTCACAGACCAACGCGTGCATGAGCAGAGCGACGAGAAAACAGAGCAGCGGATTCTCAAGGCCGGAGCAGGTCCAGACCACAAATGATGTGCTCAGGGCAATCGCAATGAGTACCGACTGGGATATGAGCCATGAAGTACGAAGCGATTCGGTGAGAGTGCGATGGATCAGATAGAATGACGCCAGAACCAGTATTGCAGCGATGACCTTCGGTGTGACGTATGGATCGAACAGTCCAATCCGGAAGAAAGGGGAGAGCAGACCGACCCAAAGCAGGTTGCTGAAACCTTCGACCGGGGGCATGCCCGGCTGTGATACCAGACCATAGCCCATGGCCAGGTCTCGGGCATAGGCGAACGAGATGCCGGCGTCGTCGATTATCCACCCCTTGAGTCCCCAGCTTCGATAGAGGTAGACTGCCAGCGCGATCAAACCGGGGAGAAGTGGTTTGAAGTACCCTTGCCACCTCGCTCCGACTTTCGCCGAGCCGCGATATAACTTGTTGGCCATGCTGCCTTTAAAGTCTCCCTCTCCCTGTCGGAGCGACGACATCTCCGTCTGTGTTTGAATATGTACCCCAGCAGGCGGAAAATCAACCGGTAACGGATTTCGTTTCAAAATTGGTTTGCATTTGGGCCGGATAGCGTTATAATTTCCCTCTGCAATCGGGTTTTTACCGGTCCGGTTGCGCAGACGAATGCCGAAGTGGTGAAACTGGTAGACGCGCTGCGTTCAGGGCGCAGTTCTCGCAAGGGAGTGGGGGTTCGAGTCCCCCCTTCGGCACCAAATTTCCAATAGCCCCGGGTCATCGCGACCCGGGGCTTTTCTTCTGAATTAGACCACACGGTCCATGCGTCGGTCAGTGGCATCCATCCACCCTCGTTGACACCACGCATTACATCTCTCTATATTGCTGCACCCTAATGAAACAGAGCAGTCAATCCAACGCCATCTTTCGCACCCTCCAGTGGCTTAAGCAACCGGCCAACCTGATTTACACCGGCCTGGTTGCCGCCATCATGGTTGCCTATGTCGCGCTGCACTTCCAGGCCTCCTATACCTTTCCTTTTCCCTGGCCGGACGAGGCCCATTTCATCTGGCAGGCCAACGGCTTTGCCGAACACTTCACTCTGTTCGCCCCGGAGTTGAACCCTGATCGTACCATCTTCTGGATGCCCCCCGGCTATCTTGTGATTCTTGGAATCGTCATTAAGCTATTCGGCCTTTCGCTCGTTACCGCTCGGACATTCTCTCTTCTGCTCATGCTTGCTTCAATTGGAATCCTGGCTGCAATTATCCGACAATACAGAGCATCGCTGGTATCTCTGCTTATTGCCGCACCGTTTGCTCTCGGAGCGCCGTTTGTTGCTGCAGGGAATATCGGCCGGATGGAGGCCCTACTTGTCCTGCTGGTTCTCTGTGCCTTCTTCTTGTTGCAGAGAGGGAGATTGCTTTTCGGTCTCCTGCTATTGGCACTCGCTCCGTTGGTGCATCCCAATGGACTGTACTTTCTTTTGACAGGCATCATCACAGCCTTCCTATGTGCTCCACGACCACTGGTGTGGCGTCGTCTGGCAATCGGCGAACTGATCATGGCTGCCCTGGTTGTCTGCGCCTGGGGAGGCTACGTCGTCTATGCCGGGCTTCACTGGCCGGACTTCATGCATGACATGGGTTTTCAGTTCGAGCGCAAGGCGGTCAGAAATATCAAAGATGCCGTCATTATGCCCTGTTCGGTGCCACTATTCGCCCTGGTAATGCTGGGCAGCTGGTATTGCTGGAAGAAGCGTCTATCGGTGATTTTCCTTCTGGGCATCGCAGCTCCTGCCTGGTGGGTTGCGGCTGCGGGAATTGAAATGTGGTATCGGGTATTCTTCTCAATCGCGTTTTTTCTCATCGCGGTGATATCAATTGGCATTGCACACCATTTCGCAACCTCGGGGGAGAGGAAGTGGCGCAATCGATCTCTTGCCGGCACAGTCATACTGGTTGCCGGGTTCGTCATCGGTTGGAATGTCATGTCGTCGTCTTTCGGTGAACCGCTCGTGTTCGGCCAATCGAAACCGTGGTACCGGATGACCTCGTCAGATATTCCATACATCACGACCACCGACAGAATCGCTGTCGAATCCAGAATCGATCAGATTTCGGCGCCGATGAATGTACCGGTTGTTGAATTCTATCCAGCGGGGGACGCCTTCTTCTTCACAGACTATGCAGGGTCGAGAATTCATTTCAGTTACCCGCTCTTCAGCACCAGACAGCCGGACTGGTTCTTCGTACACTATTCATCCCGGTTTACCCCGGCTTTCAACAGGTATTTCCGCGAGCTTCTGGCAGCAGCCTCTGTGAATCTCGACTCGCTTGCCAGGTACCAGATCACGTTGACGCGCGACGGAGAAGCCTGGTTTCTCATTCCGGGTCGAAATAATCCGGAATCTCGCCTGCATCGCTAATCAAGGGACAAGGACACCACGGCAGGCCGGGGGGAGAATGTGGCCAATGCGCCCCTCAAATCGTGACTTCTATTCTGTGTTGCTGAAACCGAGCTTTCGATATACTTTTGGTATGTTGGGGTCGAAAGATGCGTGTTTTCCGGCACCAGTAGCCGAGAACACTAATATCCAGTCGCGATCATTTACTCATCGCAATTCAGGAGTACGCAGAATATGAATATCCAGAAAACTGACTGCTCAACATGGGCGGCTCTTGCACTTTTGTTGCTGGCTGCACTGTTGGTTGCCTCTGTTCCGGGTCCGGCTTCCGCCGGTGCCGCTCCTCAGGTTCAAAACAATCTGTTCACTGACATCCGCGTAGTTCCTGAAGGACCGGCTATGACCGCTTCGGTCCGCCCCACTGCTTTTTCCCAGATGAAAGCCGAGCAGGATCTACAGGAATTTGACATCCCGGTCGAAGTTTCCCGGAAGGTGACCCTTAATCTGGAACGGTTCGATATTATCGCACCCGATGCCCGCTTTCTGATCGGCTCCCCCAGTGGCAACGAGGTGATCGGTCGTCCTGACGTCCAGATGTTTAAGGGGACGGTCGACAACCAGCCCGGGACCTTCGCGTTTTTCTCGATTACCTCCACCGGCGTCATCAATGGATGGCTCGATGGCACCAATGGCGACCACTTTGTCATGACCACCCGAACCGATGATTCCTCGGTCGGCAATTCCGTCATGACGGTCAGGCCAATTTCGGCCGGGGGGGCGCCCGACGTACCGTTCTGCGGTTTGGCCCCCGAAGAGAACATGGTCCAGACCCTCAAGCAACAGTTGGCCCAGACGCCGTTCTCTCCATCCGGCCCGCGCCTCCAGCGAATCGCTATTGATGCCGATCAGGCCTTTGTTAATATCTTCCCCAACGTCCTGGCGGCCCGAGACTATATCGTACAGCTCATGGGTGCGGTCAGTGCAATCTATATCCGCGATTTGAACATTCGGATGGCGATCGCGTTTGCCCGGCTCTGGCCGAGCGGCGGCGAACCGTTCGGACCCTATGATCTGGGCGGATTCCGGAATTACTGGCGCGCAAATGAAGACACATCCGGACTCAACATCGTCCACCTTTTCAGCGGCAAACGGGATATCACCAGCTATGCCGGAGTAGCGTATATTTCCAATACCTGCGATGGCAACGCCTACGGTATCTGCGGATTCTTGAATGGATCATTCTCGACACCGGTCCACTCTCCGGACAACGGCAACTGGGATCTGAACGTGGTCGCCCATGAAATGGGGCATAACCACGGCACCTACCACACGCACGATGACGGGAATTACGTCCCCAAGATCGACAACTGCGGCAGCGGTACTCCTTCACGCGGTACGATCATGAGTTACTGCCACACCCATGCCGGCTACCAGCGCAATATCGACCTGCACTTCCATCGCCGCGTCGAGCAGCTGGTCAGTACCTACATGGCGGCAACCACCTGTCATCCGTATGACTGCAACGGCAACAATATCGATGATGTCCAGGACATTCTCCTCGGAGTCAGTCTGGACAACAACCACGATGGTATTCCGGATGAATGCCAGGATTGCAACAGCAACGGTATTCTCGATCCCACAGACATCAGTAACGGTGCGCCCGATGTCGACCATGACGGAATTCTGGACGCCTGTCAGCCGGACTGCAACAGCAATGGTCTTCCCGATCTGTATGAAACGTGGAACGGTCTGGCTCCGGATGACGACGGCAACAACCGTCCCGATGCCTGCGATCCGGACTGCAATGGGAACTCGATCCTCGACTTCGACGAAATCAACGCCGATCTGACCCTCGATCTCGATCGCTCCGGGACACTCGATGAATGTCAGGACTGCAACAGCAATTCGCGTCCGGATTGGGAAGATCTGGGCTATGAAATGGACCTGATCGTTTGCGACCCCACAGTCAGCGCCATAATCGACTACAACGTTTTGAGTGGTGTGTTGGTGAGAAGTCTCGCCGGCGGGTCGCTCTCGGGCCCGGCTGATGCGGTGACGGGGCTCGATGGTTCGATCTTTGTCGTCAATTCCACCGGTACGCAATCACTGTTGAAAATTGACCCGACGACTGCCGGACAGACGGTGTTGGCCAGTGGTCTGAGCACACCATCCGCAATAGCGTTGGCGCCCGGAGGAGATGTGGTAGTGGTCGAGCGCGGGGCGAGCCGACTCCGTCGCTTCACATCTGTCGGCGGCCCGGTCTGGACAAATACGTTTTCAGCGCCGGTGAGCAATCCTTACGGTGCGGTATTTGGCCCCGATGGCAACCTGTATGTCAACAGCACCGGCAATAACGCCGTTTACAAATTCAACCCGACTACCGGTGCCCTGATCGGAATCTTTGTCGCTTCCGGAGCAGGCGGCCTCAACGGACCGCGTGGCATGGTCTTCATCTCCAATGGCAATCTGCTCGTCTGCAGCTACAGCACCGGACAGGTGTTGGAATACAACGGAACAACCGGCGCCTTCGTCAAAGTATGGAACGACATCTACCCGATCACCAACCCTTACGGCATCAAGAAGGGTTCCAACGGCAACTACTTCGTGACCTGTACGGCCGGCGGCCAGTTGCGCGTACTCGAGTATTTTGAATCCGGTCGGAACTACCGGCCGTTTGTCCGCGGCGCCACCGGACTCAGTTCTGCCGCGGGCCTCACGTTCCTGAATCCTTCCACCGGTGACCTTAATCGTGACCTCATCCCGGATGCCTGTCAGGGGGGAGACCTCGATGGAGACGGCGTGGCCGATTATCTCGACAATTGCCCCACCACACCTAACCCGGGTCAAGCTGATGCCGACGGTGATGGCATTGGCAATGTATGCGATAACTGCGTCAATATTGCTAATCATGATCAGCGCGATGGAGACGGCGACGGTCTCGGCGATCTGTGCGACAATTGCCCCGCTATCAATAGTCTCAATCAGAACGATGCCGATTCCGATGGTCGCGGTGATCTCTGCGACAACTGTCTGACCACCGCCAATCCGACTCAGGCTGATGCCGATGGTGATTTCAAGGGGGATGCCTGCGACGTCTGCCCCAATGATCCACGCGATGACATCGATGGCGACAACATCTGCGGCGATATCGACAACTGCCCCACCCTTGCCAATCCCGGCCAGGAGGACACCAACCACAATGGCGTTGGTGACCTGTGCGAAGGTGAAGTATTCGATACCATTAGCACTGCCTGCACCAAATTGATCGTCAGTTCCCGAGGCAACTTCGGCCACCAGGGAGCGGGACCCTCAATGGACTATGCGGCATCGGGCGATTGCGAAGCGTCATACTTGTATGATGGCTCCGTCATGATCGTCGATGCTTCCGGCCCGACGCCACAGGCGTACTATCAGTTTGCGTCCCAGAGCAAGTTCACGCGAAAAGTAGGCGGAAATCTCTCGATATCCACAATCGATTCAGGCAGTTTCGATGTCTTCCGCTCCGAACAATTTGTCACTCTGGGCGGCAAGATCGGCGTTGAAAAGGTCTGGTACGCTCCCAAACAGGCCGATACCTGCCATACCATGATTCAGGGTATGAAGTTCTACTCGGCCGATGGTCTCTCGCACCCACATCTGGCGCTTGGTGAAATCGCCGACTGGGATATCCCGTCCGGCGGTACCTCCAACAATACCGGTGCCTTCATCGCGGGTGCTCAGCTAGTCTATTTGAAAGGAACTCTCAGCGGGTGTATCGACAATACGCGGCGCTACGGCGGCCTGGCACTGCTTGGAACCGGGAAGCACGCCAACTGTGTTGACACCGCCGCCACGCTGTTCGGTGCTCTCTCACAGAGCAACGCGACTTACATCTATCCAGTCGGCTCTCCCAACGCCTCGCAGATGTTAACGCTGTTGAGTTCACCGGGATTCAATGTACTTGGAAATGCCGAGGATCAGTTTGTCATGATCTCCTATGCCAAGGACACTACCATTGGACCTACTGATACGC
>JBATNE010000222.1:0-23316 GCA_049290195.1 Candidatus Zixiibacteriota bacterium | reverse complement strand
GCACTATGTCATCCACAAGAGCACTTGACCATTGTGAAGAGGTTTGGGTTACTTTGATATTGAGAGGAGTGTGGCGCCTGTGCGTGCGCCAATCAAGAGTTAACCATGGTACTCCGTAGGTAACCGTATCTGTAAAGCGACAGGAATAGTCCTCGTCGGAACGTGGCAACACCTCAACTGAAGAATCTAGAAGAGATTGGACGGTGAATCCTTCTGGAGGATCCGGATCAGGATTGAATTCTACATTCGAGCCGTCGCCATTACCATTGTCAAAACCGACGGAAACGAGTGTGTCCCCGCCACTGGTCACTCCCCCGACCCATAAACCTGCGATCGCCAAAAATTTGTCTCCAGAGCCAAGCGGGTACTCGCCGGCATAGCCAAATGCTTTGGCTCCAACTGGAACAGCTCCATAGTGGCAGCCGCTCGAGTCGCCGGTATATGGTGGAAGAACTCCTATCACTCCGCCATTCGTTATTGTCAGACTCAACCTGCCAACATCGTGCGTGGCAGTGCAATATGACAACCCTAAAGCTGTCGAGGTATGGGCCAGCTGCCGAATGGTATCGATTGGGATCGTTCGGATTGGCATCAAAGTCTGCGCTTGAACTGAAAGCTGAAGCCCGAGACAGAAGACCGAAATTTCGAAGAATCGTCGCACACTCACCCCAGGTAGCTCCTCTTAGACAAGATAGACGAATCACTCGCCGATTTCAAGCAAAAGAAATTCTAGCCCCTTTCTCAAGTCCCCCCTTCCAAAAACTGGCCATAATCGCACCAGAAGCTGAGCCCAGCGGTGTATATGGAGGACACCATGAACAAGGAATGAATATGCCTGACAATTTCACTGGGAATTGGAGGGTCGTGCGAAATAGTAAATATCTGAAACGAACCCAATTGAAATCGGCGCAACCTATTGAACTGACTTAAGAAAAGGGAAAGTGAGCCCAAACAAAACGAACCCAATCGAACCCAATTGGTAGGACACTAAATGGAAAAGGCGATATGAGAGTACCACACCCGAAGGGTGTGACCTTGCATCTCAAGACCCACCCCGCGGGTGGGCTACTCAAAAATCGTCGGCCCGAGCTGAGCCCTGCGAAGCGAGGAGTCCCGCCTTTAAGCGGGATGAGAGCGGAGACGAGAACCGAGAAGAGTGCCATTTAGACCGGAACGGGCACACGGGGACGTGTGCTGCGCACATAACGATCAGAAGGGAGGTAGAACTTCGCGATAGGAAGCAGGACTTTGGACTACGGCAGCCAACTCCCTGTGAATCCGCGAAGCGCATCAGTCCAGACACCGTCTGGCTGAAACGAACCCAGTTCCTTGGACTAGTAGACAATGCAACGAGATACCCTACTTCTTCGGCGGGCCGGCAGAGCGGGAGGCGCCCATGCGGTCATTATCCGCGGCAGCTTGCTTGAGGGATTCGTCTGCCTGCCTGGACAATTGGTATGACTCCCCCATACTCTTCGGCTTACCGAAAAGTTCAGGGTGCAAGTAGGTACCAACCTGGGCGGATTCTTTGGGAAGTTCAACCTCAATACGATGAGCGTTGGCCCAGACATCCTGACGCACACCGGTCACCTGCCAGGAGACTTTCATCCCGGCACTGCCGCCGGCGATCGAGAACTGATTGCCATTCACTTCCTGTGACACATACAGGTTCGGTCCCGGTGCGCCGATTGCCGTGAGCTGGTAACGGAAGTCACGGTTGAGTGGTTGAAACCAGTCCGGCATGGTCACGACAGCAGTACCGTTAGCATCGAGCATAACATTGCCATTGTAAATATTCATCATGTCGGGGGATTCGACAAAAGAATGCTGGAGGTATTTGTTGGCCGGATCGAGCGGGTGATCGATCGTGAAACTCCCGCCGGATTTAGACAGGTTGCCGTTGATTAACACATCGCCGTTGAAGTATCCGGCCCGGGTCGATCCTTCAGCCAGAATTCCATAGTTGTAGCCACCGCCTGAGGCCTTTGCCCAGACTCCGAGGTTTGTGGCGTTTGTTCCCGATCCAATGGCGATGCCATAGAGGCCGGCGTAGGTGCAAAAGAAGGAGGTTGCTGTTCCCATCGCCAGTCCCCAGACAGCGTAGTTATTGCGGGCCCCCTGAGCTATTCCCGACACGCCATACAATGTCGCAAGGAGTTGAGGAACGGGAGCGTAAGCTTCTCCCCGTACCCCTCTATATTCGAGGTTGGTGGTACCATTGGCGATGACGATTCCGGATACGCCAATCTTACCCCCCTCGAATTCTCCTCCCATGCCGTATCCGTCCTTTGGTACGCTATAGCCATAGACACCTGACCCGTCGTACGGTCCAGTTGCGGAGTACGTTCCAACCAGGCCGCGCTGACTTCCACCGCCCGTGTTATAGGTCTGGAAGTAGCCGCCGCTGGCATCGTTCCGGCTCCCTGACACCTGTCCGATGGAAGTGATATCACCGATCACCATGCCGCCGTTGGCACCGTCGACTGTACCAACCATCGCCGCATACGGAACCGACGCCAACCGCGTGCGCGGGGTCATCTCGGCATCACTGCCGACCTTGATAGCGATGAACAGATTTGACATGGAAAGAGTGCTTTGATCGAGCACAGTCGTCTCGCCGAGCTGGACCGTGAACAGACCGGTATTGGTCACCACTGACTTGACTTCCTCCCAGAAGAGATTGCCGGCGGTGGAATCATCGTAGATGCGGAAGGCAATCGAGTAGGTGCCATTATTGACCGGGGCACCCGAAGGTGTGGTCAATTTCCCCTGGTATGAAATAGTGGTCGGCACGGCGGCCCGGACCGTGAAATTGGTTAGGCCGGCAGTGAGCACGAATAGAAGGATAGCGAGGGTTGCCCTTCTGCTGGCTCTGATGCAGGGGACGTTTTCAATTGGCATGTTCAGTTTCCGTTTCCATTTATGTCGTTTGGGCATTTCGGCCGCAGAGAATCATCACGGAGATTCAAGGGCTATTTTTGCGGTGGCTCCGGTGCGCGAGTGGCGGCTTGGCGATCGTGACTTTCGGCTGACTGCTTTGCAGCTTCGTCCATCTGTTTGGACAACTGATAAGTCTCCCCCATGCTCTTGGGCTTGTTGAACAGCTCGGGAGTCAGATAGGTACCAACGTGAGATGGGTCCTTGGGGACTTCAACCTGTATGCGATGTGCTTCTGCCCAGACATCATGTCGCACGCCGGTCACCATCCAGCTGACCTTCATGCCGGGCGTGCCGCCTGCGACAGCGAATTGGTTGCCGCTGATCTCATTCTTGATATAGAGATTCGGTCCGGGTGCACCCATGGCGGTCAGCTGGTAGCGGAAATCCTGATTGAGTGCTTCAAACCAATCAGGCATGATGACGACAGCTTCACCGGAAGCATCGAGTCTCACGACCCCATCGTAAATGTTCTTCATGTCGGGGGATTCGACAAAGGAGTGCTGGAGGTATTTGTTGGCTGGGTCGAGCGGGTGGTCGATCCTAAAGCTCCCGCCGAATTTGAGGAGATTGCCTGACACTAGGACATCTCCTGTGAAACGACCGGCATATGTCGATCCTTCAGCGATAAGCCCCGTATTGTAGGCGCCACCGCTGGCCTTGAACCATCCGCCATAGTTATGCGAATTGGAACCGTTGCCGTTGGCGAACCCGGCCACTCCATAGTAGTAACCGCCGGCGCCGCTGGCAGACCCGAAGGCGTTGCCGTACAGGCCATAGCTGTTTAGAGCACCCGTACCTGAGCCGTAAACTCCGTAGAGAGTCGCATTCTGTTCTGGCAGCGTGGCGAGGGCCGATCCTGCCACCCCGATGTACTCATAACCGGTGGTTCCTGCAGCTGCGACCGTTCCAATGACTCCGTTCCGCCCACCTTCGAATTTACCCCCAGTTCCGTAGTGGTCAGCCGGTACACTATACCCATAAATACCATACCCATTGTGTTCTCCAGTAAATGAGTACTTGCCGACAAGACCGTATGGCTCAGGGTGAATAATGTCGGAGGTTTGGAAATAGCCGCCGCTGGCGTCGTTTCTGCTGCCGGATACTTGTCCGGTCGAAGTGAGGTCACCGATCACCATGCCGCCGTTGGCACCGTCGACTGTACCAACCATCGCCGCATACGGAACCGACGCCAACCGCGTGCGCGGGGTCATCTCGGCATCTGAACCGACTTTCAAAGCGAGAAACAGATTCGAAACGGACAAAGTACTCTGCTCCAGCGGGTTTGTTTCGCCGAGTTGGACCGTGAACAGACCAGTATTGGTCACCACTGACTTGACTTCTTCCCAGAACAAGTTGCCGGCGAGGGAATCATCATAGATTCGAAACGCAATCGAGTAGGTGCCGTTATTGACCGGGGCACCCGAAGGTGTGGTCACTTTCCCCTGGTATGAAATAGTGGTGGGCACGGCGGCCACAACGGCCGCCGACAGAATGAGCAGGATCGCCATTACCAGGAGCGCTGTTTTCGAGACTCTTGTCGGGCGCACTTGTGCGCCGATCGCCTTTTCAATAAGCATGTTCCGTTTCCGTTCCAGTCTTAGTCGTTTGGGCGTTTCAGTAGTGAGTAGCAGCGGTAAGCGAACTCCGGCGGCTACGAGGGAATCAGGCCTGACAACAAATCACGATGTGGTAGCCCGAGATGGCGGGGCAGGATGATATGCTGAAAAGGTGGTCCCGGCACTCAATCAGGGACAATATATGGATTATTTGGGTCTAGGTTGAGATTATTATCGGAGAAATGTGTCGGGTGCCTGGGTGGGGACCCGCCTGCCAGTTAGACAAAATGCTGATGTCGGGTTTCCCTTCCCCCTTGAAGCGGGATACTGAACGCCGACCTGCCCGTCGTCAGTCGTTCCGCAGCGCTTCGACCGGATCTACTCTTGCGGCCCGGGCTGCGGGATATAGACCAGCGACAAGACTGACTGAAATACCGACCGCCATCGCGGCCAGAATCAACCACGGCGGCATGGCGAACAGGTCAATTCCGGTGATGCCGTCTCTGGCCATGATCATCTGCCCTATCGCCGATGCTATCCGGCTCACCCCCCATCCCAAGAGGATGCCGAATATCGACCCGATACATCCGATCACGGCCGACTCGGCCAAAAAGAGGAAGCGAATATCACGGTCATCGGCGCCGAGTGATTTCATCACGCCGATCTCTTTGCGTCGCTCTAAGACTGACATCACGAGCGTGTTGATAATCCCGAGCGATGCAGTGATCAGCGCGATAATGCCGATTGCGGCGAGCGCGAGATCGAAATAGAAAAACGCCTTCCGGATTTCATCGAACTGTTCGGCAAAACTGAACGGCTGGTAACCAAGGGTCTTGATCGTATCCAGGAGCATCTTGTGGTTGGCGTGCGGGTCCAGATCAAGGGTGATCTTGGGATAGGTACGAACATCACCTTCCTGCCCCGGCTGAAGCAGGTGCCCCGATGTCAGCGCCGATATGAGCGCGGTGGGATCATCGGTGCGGATTCCGCTGGAGAATTTGCGGGCGATCGATGACGGCATCATGATGGGGGACATGTTCCGTTCGCGCGGGCCGGTGTTCCCCATGACGCCGCGAATGATGAGCGTGTCGCAGACAGTCTCGCGATTATTCAGGAACGCACTCAGGAATCGACTCATCGCCTGATTCAGCTCGGTTTTCAGAATTCGCGAGGCGTAGTCTTTCTTGAGCAGCGAATCAAATTTGATTTCACTGAATCGAGACTTGATGTACTCTCGATCCATGGGGAGTACATGAGCAATTCCGGAGTCGAGACTGGTGACCTTGACGGTCAGGATCAGCTTCTTCCCTATCGCCGAATCAGGCTGCTTGATGTCGAATTCATCGAGGAACCGGCGGGTAACCAGTACCTCTTTGGCGGTGTCATTCTGAAAAGCGGAGCCGGCGGCAAACTGCGAGAAGAACTTGGTCTGGAGCGCTTCCATCGACAGCGCCTGCGCCTGGACGGAATGAGATGAATCGCCGTAGGCAGCCTTTACATTGAAGGCATCAAAAGGATAGGCAAGCCGAACGCCGGGGAGCTGGGAGAGCTGATCGAGCGCTTTCTTGTCCAGAACCGGCTTGGGGAGGCTGTCTTTGGTTGATTCTGCCTTGATCTGCGTCACCTGCATCGTGTTAAACAGGCCAAACTTCTCGAACTGCTCGGTGACGTATTTCTGGTTGCCGGCGCCGAATGAAAGCATGGCGACAAAGGTGCCGATCGCTATCACGACACCTGAGACCGTGAGGATGGCGCGGAGTTTCATCCTTCGGAGATTGCCGAATGAGATGAAGACAAGGTCTCGAAAGGTCACAGCGTGCCTCCTTCGACAATCCGGCCATAGTGCATCCGGACCACGCGGTGCGCATACTGGCGGGCTGCTTCCAGATTGTGAGTGACCATGACAATAGTCAGACCATCGCGATTCAGCCGACTCAGCAACTCGCTGATTTGCTGGGCGTTGTCCTGATCCAGGTTGCCTGTTGGTTCGTCGGCTAACAGGACTTTGGGCCCCTTCACCAGCGCTCGGGCAAGAGCGACACGCTGCTGTTCACCGCCGGAGAGATCCGACGGTCTATGGGTCAGCCGGTCTCCGAGACCAAGCATTTCGAGCATGGCGGTTGATTTGGCGACTCGGTCTTTGTGCGGGGTATGGTTGAAATAGAGCGCCATTTCGACATTTTCAAGGGCGGATCGGTGATGGATCAGATTGAACGACTGGAACACCATGCCGACCTGGTGGGCGCGGTAGGAAGCGATCTCGCGGCGGTTAAGACTGCTCAGCAACGCTCCATCGAAATTGATCGTGCCGGCGGTCGGGGTATCCAGACCGGCCAGAAGGTTGAGCAGTGTGGACTTGCCTGAGCCGGAGGATCCGACAATAGCGACGAACTCACCGTTGGCAACGGTCAGGTCGACCTCGTCCACAGCCTTGATCAGCTGGGGGCCTCTTTTGTAGTGGCGGCTAACGGCGGCTATTTCGAACAATGCGGTGCCTGTCAATCTGTTTGCCTAGGTTTACGTGGAACCCACGATAAAGGTTGTAGGGGATTTTGGGCAAGGAAATAGGCCTTGGAACCTCTCTTTTCACTCGCATGAACGGGCGCAAAAATGCCGTTTGGCGTTGCGGGCGTGTCGCTCGCTACTTTCCCCTTGACTTGCTATCCAACGGCAAGCTAATTAAAGACTTAGCTTGTCGCGTGGAAAGCCGGCACTTCGGTGCCCTTGGCAACCATCCGGCGATAAGTTACGTAGTAACGAATATCACTCAACTGGAGGCGTAGATAATGAAGCTCACCGACCGTATGCAGGAAGGGGTCGTCGTACTCGAGCCTAAAGGGAAAATCATGGGCGGACCCGATGCCAGCCTGCTGCATGACAAGCTCTACGAATACATCAAGCAGGACCGCCGCATGGTGGTCGTGGACCTGGCGCAGGTTGACTGGATGAACTCCACCGGACTGGGAATTCTGATATCCGGATACACCACGCTTCGCAACAACGACGGTTTGCTCAAGCTCGCCAACGTGACGGACAAGATTCAGTCGCTTTTGACCATCACCAAGCTGGTGAGTGTGTTCGAAGCGTTTGATTCCGTTGACGACGCGGTCAAGTCGTTCAAATAGTTCAATGAGAAGAAAATAATTTGTCTAATAGCAGAAGCAGGTCGGCGACGAAGGCGGGCCTGCTTTTTTTTGGAGTCACCATCGCATGGACAAACCAATCATCGCCGGGGATACCATCACTATCCCTTCGAGTCAGGATTTCCTGTCCGATGTAGATCTGTTTGTTGAAGGAACGCTGCGGGGTTATGGCGCCGAGGAATCGGTTATCGCCGATATTGCCATCTCCGTGTCGGAACTGGTCAACAATGCGATCATTCACGGCAACAAGGCAATCCGGGAGAAACCGGTGGTCGTCACCGTGACGCGTGCCGGCAAGAATATTTCCATCGCCGTACGGGATCAGGGGGGCGGCTTTGATCCACGGAAAATCCAGAATCCCATCGAAGATGACAATCTCATGAAAGAGGTGGGACGCGGAATATTCATCGTGGAATCACTGATGGATGCGGTCGATATCACGCCGTCATCGACCGGTACCACGATCACGATCACCAAGGGAATCTAGGAAAGTACGAACGTACTGAGGGCAAGAACGAGCAGTAACCGATGAGTACCGACGCTCTGGTCACGCTGGCGAACTTTCTGGCCGGCGGATTTCTCATCTTTCTGGCTATAACGGTCACCCGGGACAATTTTACGAACCGGTTGAACCGCATAACCGGAGGTATGCTCCTTTTTGCCGGTCTCGGCCCCATCTTCCTCGCCCTGGGATCCATTATCGAACAACCGGTCCTCGGTGAAACCGGATTCCAGAACAGCATGCTCTATCAGATCCACACGATCTGGGAGCTGTTCTTCCCCTGCCTGCTGCTGTTTGCGCTGCTGTTCCCTGTCGATCGCCTGCGTGAGATGCGCTACGCGCGACTTCGCACCCTGCTTTTCCTGCCGCAGATCATGCACATGATCGTGGTCGTCTTCTTCTCAGACATCAGCGGCATGCTCGAAGCAGTGAAAATCGATCCGAGTCGCGAAGGGTTCTCTTCGCTGTTACTCAAACCGTTCTCGGTACTCTTCACCTACGTGTTGCGGTTGATCGGCGTGGTAGGGCAGTATGAATCGGTGATCTTCGATTGCGTAAACCTGATCTATATCGCAACCGCGTTCTATTTCCTGGAGACGGGCGCCAGGTATCTCAAAGAGCCCCGCCTGCAGAGCCAGACCAAGTTCGTGTTGTGGGCAATGCGGGTCGCGCTGGGACTTTACGCAGCGGCAACTCTGGCTACTTTGCTTGCCTCGCGCCATGTTCCGCCGGCCGTAATGACCACTGCGATCCTTCTCTCGATCCTGGGCGGAACGATCATTCTGGCGTTTGCGATTGTCCGGTATCAGTTCCTGGATGTCCAACTCGTGTTCAGGCAGTCGTTCATCTATACCATCACCTCCGGTCTGCTGGTCGGGCTGTACATTGCGGCCGGTGTTAAGGCCAAAGAGTTCCTGACTCCCCTCTTTGGCGACCGTGCCGAGATGATCTCGTATATCGCGCTGATCTTGAGCTTGATGCTGTTCCAGCCGATTTCCAGCTGGCTGGACGATGTCATCCGTTCCATGTTCATGCGAACGCGAAGCGATTACCGAAATGTCATCGAGAGATTCTCGCGACAGGTCATTTCCATGTTCGATCCGCGACTGCTCCGACAGACTATCGATGAAACGCTGAAGACCGCGCTCTTGGTGGATAAAGTCTATTTCGTTCTGTACGACGACAGCGTCGGAGAATACGCCCTGCTGGAAAGCGAAGACAACCAGGTGAAGATCATTATCGAGCGGGATGACCTGATGTTGCGGGGAATCAACCTGCTGGATGTCCCGACCCAGCTGGGCTCGCTGGAAAAATACGAAACCGGCTCAAAGCTGGCTGCGCTTTTGAAGGAACGGAAGATCAAGCTCGTTCTGCCGATGAAGGACTCCAAGCATCTGCTCGGATTCTTGGCGCTGACGAACAAGGCGGCAGGCTACAGCTATTCCGCCGAGGATTTCAACCTGCTGGGGGTACTGTCCAACCAGATGGTATCGGCTCTGACCAATGCCCGGCTCTATGTCGAGTCCATGGAGCGGATGCGTTTGCAGGAAGAAGTGAACATGGCGCGCCAGATTCAGCTCGACCTGCTGCCGTCGGAGCCGCCGACACTTACCTGCTCGAAGATCTTTGCGCAGTCGATACCATCGCGCACGGTCGGAGGAGACTTCTATGACTTCATCCAGATAGAAGGAACCGACCGATGGGGTGTAGTGATAGCCGATGCCTCGGGCAAAGGTATGCCGGCCGCCCTCATGATGGCGCAAATCCAGGCGATAATACGGAGCGAAGTTTCCAACGGTCACGCTATTTCTGATATGCTCTTTAACATCAACAGACAGATAGCGACGTCATCGTCGGCGGAAAAATACGTGACGCTGTTCTATGGCGAACTCAACACCAAGACTTCGACCTTCACGTATTCCAACGCCGGACACAACTATCCGCTCCTGGTAAGAGAAAACGGCAAGCTTGAGCTGCTCATCGACGGCGGCCCGGTGATCGGCGCATTCCCGCATCTGGTGTTTACGTCCAGTTCGGTTCAGCTCAATCCGGGAGACATGCTGTTCCTGTTTACCGACGGTCTTTCCGAAGCTATGAATGCGGATGATCAGGAGTATGGCGAAGAACGGATACGCAAATTCGTGCAGGAGCGGCGCAAGTCGGAACCGGAAGCACTGGTGCAGGCTATTCTCGATGATGTCCGTTTGTTTGATCCGTCGATCCCCCCACAGGACGATACAACCATTATAGCAATCCAGATGCTCACTAACGGGAGCAAGCCGCATGGATGACAAGTACAAGGATTTTGACCCGGAGAAGCTGTTTGACCGGAAGCGGCACCACTGCGGCTACCGCTTCTGTCCTCTCTGCGGCAGTCCAATGACCGAAGGGGAAAAGGACGGGCGGGTCCGGATGTACTGCACCACTCCGGAGTGTGGATACGTCTTCTATCAGAACCCCATTCCGGCGGCCGGAGCGATTATCGTGGAAAACGATTCGATCCTCCTGGTCAAACGGGCTCATCCGCCAAGGATAGGCTGGTGGTGCATACCAGCTGGATTCATGGAATGGAATGAACATCCCAGTCAGACGGCTGTCCGCGAAGTCAAAGAAGAGACCGGGCTGGATATCAAGTTGACGTCGCTGTTTCAGATCTATACCGGTACCGACGATCCGAGGTCGAATGCCGTCCTGATTCTCTATCTGGCTGACCGAGTGGGCGGAAAACTGGAGGCATCCGATGACGCGCTCGAAGTGAAGTTCTTCCCGTTTTCAGAGCTTCCCGCCGAGTTGGCGTTTGAGTCTCACAATCGTGCCTGCGCCGAGTATTCGCGGCGATTTCGTACGAATCAATAGGTCCCTGCCGGTGTAGAAGGTTCGATGCTCACGCGCCAGAGGTCTCATTCAGTTTCCCGCATTGTAATCTTGACTTGGGGTCCCACTTCAAGTTACGTGAGCCGAAAGTAACGGAGGAATTATGCGCCGGGTGCCCGGAAATTGTCTATTTGGTCTTGTCCTGTCCCTGATGATTGGTTGTGGCAGTCTCGCGGCTGCACCGTCCGGGGAGTATCACGAGTACAACGCCCCTCCGGCTCGCGTCAACTTCTTTAGGCTCATCTACAATTCCGAGAAGCTCCAGATAATCGTCAATGAAGATTCCCTTCATCCGATGACGAAGGAGTTCCCGATCAAGCAAATCGTCGCCCAGAACAACCGCGTCACCTGCGGCGACAAGGTGCTGTTCGACAGCCTTGGACTTCACTGCGGCGACTCGCTTCTCATCTATAGCGATATCAGAGATATGGAGATTTCTCAGACCGACCACGGAACGATGATTCGGTTTTTCCGACCGAATGCCGGTCAGCCGAGGGCGACATCGATTCGGCGCGGAAATCGGATTACATTCAGTGACAGCATCAGTGTCAACGAAAAGGACTTCGCGCGTGGCGCCGTCTTCAGCGTCATGGGAGATATCAATGTCTCCGGCGAAGTGAATCGGGATGTCGTGTCGCTGTTTGGGCACGTTTATGTGGCGCCTTCAGGAGTCGTGCGCGGAGATCTGGCGACGATCAAGGGGTCGGTGACAATTGCCCGCAAAGCGCAGGTGTACGGAGACACCTATCGCGGTGAAGAAAAGTGGGCGGCACTCAAACACCGGTTTATCAGAAGCGATGATCCCTTCCAGCCCAATGGACGGCTCAGCTATAATCGGGTCGATGGGTTCGCCATGTACGCCTCATGCGCCTATCATGATCAGGACTCGCTGCTGCCATCGGCCAACATAGAGGGCGGATATGCTTTTGCCTCGAAGCGGTGGCGGTTCAAACTGGGCGTGGAACAGCTGATCTGGAAGAAGCGATCCCTCTGGGTAGGTGCGGAATACTATCGCTCGCTCGTGAGCGATGATGACTGGCTGTTGCCGGACTGGGAAAACTCCTTCTACGCCCTCCTGGTCAAAGAGGATTTCAAGGATTTCTATGAAGCTACCGGCGGCTCTCTCTATTTCAGATCCACCCCGGTACCGCATCTGACGGGAGAAGTTCGCTATCGGAATGAGCAGACCAACTGGCTGAATGCGCATCGTGAACTCTGGGGGCTCTTTGGTGGTGACAAGCAATTCCCGGAGAATTTTGCTTCGGCACCGTCCACCTTCCGCGAATCGAGTATTGCTGAAATCGACACCGGCGCGACCGTAACGCTGTCAGCATCGATCACCTATGATTCGCGCAAACCGGACAGCCTCTTCACGATTTCATCCTGGCGGACCAGTGGAATGCTCGACTGGTCATCTACCGATTTCAACTCCGACTACAGCTACCGCCGCTATGTGATAGACCTTCGCCGCTACCAGAGCGTCACCACATACTCCATGGTTATGGTGCGCGGAATGCTCGGTGGAAGCGACGGCTACGTTCCGATGCACCATCGGTTCTGGCTGGGCGGACCCGGGAGCCTGTACGGACTGGAACGCAAGGAAGGTATGGGTACTCGGTTCTGGATGGTGAATGCGGAATACCGTTTCGCCTTTCCCAAGACCGACCTCGCCCTGGGACTGTTTCTTGATGTTGCCCAATTGGCCAACGACCGGAAGCTTTCCGGCGATGTCCCAACAGTCAGTTCACTGGGATTTGCAGCCTACTTCGGCAAGAACCTTCGGGTGAGCATTGCCCGCCGTTTAGACCGTTCCACGGACGTTTCTCCGAAGATTTATGTTCGGTTGATTCCGGCCTTCTGAGCCGCTATTCTTCGAACCTCCCACGTAAGTCATTGACGGGCGGACTATTAGTCGCCCGTTCGGCCGACTGGCCGGACCAAACTCATCTTCCGTTCTACTGCCATAATCTGACATGAGCCTCGGTGAGGCAAAGATCATCCAAGCCTAAGCGACTTGTTGAGTTAGGCCGATTTTCCCGATCCCGGTGCGTTAAGCTCTTTGGCCAACCGGCCGATATTATCCAATAACCCAAGGTGCACCATAAAGAACGGGTACTATGAACAAATTCGACGACGACAAGACACAGAAGTACAGCCCGCCCTCCGGTTCGTCCTCCGCCGGCAGTTTCAAGAACAAGAGCGGAAAGATCGCGCTTGAGATGATCGAGGAGCTGGAGCGCCAGCTCGATCAGGTTGCGCAGGAGAATCCGCGACTAACGGCGAAGACAGAAGGTGACACCACCCGGGTGGATGACCTTCGGGCCCTCGTACAGATTTCACTGGCGATTAACTCATCGCTGGTGCTGGACGATGTTCTCCAGATCGTAATGCAGAAAGCTGTTGAGCTGATGCAGGCCGAACGAGGCTTGCTCATGCTTCTGGACGACAAGGGTGAACTACAAGTCAAATCCGCCTACAACCTCTGCCGCGAAGAGATGATGGAAGAAGACTTCCGCATATCCGGATCTATTACAGCCGAAGTCGCCCAGTCCGGGAAGTCGGTCTATACCTCCGATGCCATGGCAGACAATCGTTACGCACAACAACAGTCGGTCGTCGAATTGCACCTTCGTTCGATCATGTGCGTGCCGATCAAAGTGAAATCGCAGGTTATCGGCGTCATCTATCTCGACAATACCAACCAGGCGAGGATGTTCCTCAAAACCGACCTGTACCTGCTGGAAATGTACGCCCAGCTGGTGTCCAATGCCCTGCACAACGCCCGGATGTATGATTCGCTCTACAGCATGAAGCGCTACCACGAATCCGTGGTCACCAATACCCCGCTCGGCATTGTGGTGTTGAATTCCGAAGGGCTCATTGCGACGATCAACCCGATCGCTCTCGAAATTATGGATATGAATCGGGACAGCATTACCCTTTTGGGTGATCTGACCCGCCCGACCCATTTCGTGGAGAAACTCCCGGTCGGCGAGCAGCCGCGCTGGCGCAAGATGATCACTACCGTGCTCACCACCCGCCAGGAATACCACGACCCGCGCTATTTCCACAATACCGGGTACCTGGAGAAAGTCCTGTCGATAAAGATCTCCCCGCTCGCGGAACTTCCCGACGGCAGCCATGGCCTGACCATGACGATCGAAGATGTCACGGAAAAAGTGCTGATGGAGAAATATGTCATTCTCTCCGAAAAGCTGGTCGCCCGCGGCGAAATGGCGGCATCGGTCGCCCATGAATTGAATAATTACCTGTCGATCATCTCGAACAACGCCGAACTCCTGGCGCTGAACATTGACCGCGAGAAGTTCGATAAGGCCAAGTTCAACAGCAAGTCAATCACTGAAAATATCTTCAAGATCAAACGGTTCGTGGACAGTCTCATGGACTTCTCCAAACCGGAACCGGAATATATCAGCTACGACACGCGGCACCTGATCGATGATCTGCTGTTCTCGCTGCGTATCCAGCCTCGATTCAAACTGATCCACTTCACCGTGGATCTCGGCACCGACATCCCCAATGTGGAGATGGACGTCGGTCAGCTCCAGCAGGTACTCATGAATCTGCTCAACAACGCGGCTGACGCGATCGAGGAAAAGGCGCTGACGGAACATACCGAAGGCAGGGAATTCAAGCGCCAGATCAGCATTACGGCGATGTACAGCCGCGACGATGAGCGGGTGATCATCGAAGTCGCAGACAACGGCCACGGTATGACGACTGAGACGCTGGCCAAGATCTTCAACCTGCACTTTACCACCAAGAAGAGCGGGCACGGGCTCGGCCTGTACAATTGCAAGAAGATCATCGAACAGCACGGCGGTGGTCTGAACGTCAACTCTAAAGCGGGCGAAGGGACCATCTTCTCGATCGTCCTGCCGCTGCAGCAACCGAAACGGCGCACTGCTAACCCATGAGCACAGACGAGCGGTTTTCCCGATTCAGGGTCCAGGATAAACTCGGACGCGGGGGGACCGCCGATGTCGCCAAAGTATTTGATACCAAGCTCGGTCGACTGGCCGCGCTCAAGACTCCCCTCGCGGAAAATGTTGTCGACTTCCCCGGCCTGGTGCGCCGGGAATGGGATATGATCGGCAATTGCCGTTTCCCGGGAGTCGTCCGGCTTCTGGATATCGAGACCGATTCCGATCCGTTCCTGTTGATGGAGCTCTGCTCCGGCAAGACGCTTGATTCGATTCTCCCCGCCAGGAATATCAAGACAGCGCTCAATCTCCTTTCGGCCGTTGCGGTCGATCTGGAATTTCTTCGCGCCGCAGGAATCATCCACGGCGACGTCAAAGCGCAGAACTTCTTCCTTCCCAAAGATGAATCAGTGTTCGAAGGAAGCAGTCTCTTCTACGTCAAACTCTCGGACTTCTCCCTCGGCCGGAACGAGACCGAAGATGATTCGGCACGAGCCGGGCTCGGGACTGTCGGCTATATGGCTCCGGAGACGATTGTCGACGGCAAAGTAAGCCACAAATCCGATTTGTTCGCGTTCGGCGCTCTGGCGTACCAAATGCTCACCGGAGTGCATCCGTTCATAGGCGATGACCCGGAACCGGTGAGAGTCAACGCCCGCGTGATCGAAGAGAATCCGCCGGCGATAGAATCGATTCGTCCTGACATACCGGCAGAACTGGCCGCACTCATCAACGCCCTGTTAGCCAAATCAGAATCCGACCGTCCGTCGTCTGCATGGGAAGTCTGCCTGGCGCTCGAAGAATACGGCGCAACCTATCCTTTCCGCCGCGCCTTGCATCCGAAACATCTGATCAGGACTTCACATGACTTTACGGCGGCGGTGGCATCAACGCTTCGTCTCAAATCCGAAGAACCACTGCAGATTGCTCATATCGCCGACAAACGGATGAACCGTTTGCGCCCTCTGCTGGCAGCAAACTTCAACCGGGGAACGCTCGCCTACAATGACGGCAAGTTTGAGTTCAGCCGGCCGATGATTCACCCGGAGAGACTTCGCCGTCGAATTCTGGCCGAGTTCTCCACCGCCTCTTCGACAGCGAAACGGATTGCGGTCCGTAATTCGATTATCGAATCGCCGATCAGACTTGTCCAGCGGCCAGCCCATCGCCCCGCCACGACCAGTGGATTGGCCGATATCACTACCGATCTCCTGCTGCCGTTACTTCGCCAGAGCACCATTAAGCGAGTTGCTACTAAACGCGCGATTCTGTTCGAACGTGACAATTCCTACACTGTCGCGGCACACCTCTATCTCAAAGCCGGAGATCTTGAATCGGCCGAACGGTGTGCCTATCAGGCAGCCTGTCAATTCCGGAAGGATCACGCGCTCGATGACGCTCTCTCCCTCTGTCAGGCGATCATCCGGTTCGCCGAACTGAAAAACGACCTCTTCTCAATTCGTGCCCTGATCATGCTCAAGGGGGATATCCTCAAAGAGAGCGGCAATGCGAATGGAGCTCAGGAAACGTATCGGCTACTGATCTCTCTCTATGAAGGCCAGAAGGCGGACAGCCTGCTCGGGGAAGCGCACAAGGATCTCGGCGATCTCGCCAAAATGCAGCAGGATTTCAGCAGCGGAATTGCGGCTTTGCATCAGGCGATGGTGATTTTTGAGAAACTCGGGGACCAGCTCGAAGTATCGCACGTACTCAATAATCTGGGGAACATCCACTGGATCGCATCGGACCTATCCAGAGCACGGACGTACTATTTGCAGGCGCTTAAAATTCAGCGCAAACTGCTCTCCCAACAGGACATTGCCTCTACCTTGTCGAATCTCGGTGCCATCAGTGTAAGCACGGGCAGCTACAAGCGGAGCCTGCGGCTCTTGCGACTCGCCCTACAGTTAAAAGAAGAAATCGGGAATCTCACGGAGATTGCCCGGACTTTGAATAATCTCGGCTATGTTTCCTACCTGGCCGGTCAAATGTCGCAAGCGGTTGATTATCTCAAGCAGTCGCTTGAGCGCAATCGCCGCACCAGCAACAAGCACGAGATTCTCATCAATCTTGGAAACCTGGCACTGGTAACCTTTGCAGCCGGGCGACTTCGTCAGACCCTGCGGTATGTCGATGAAGGACTCGCGCTCGCACAGGAACTTCATGACCGGCCGCATGTCGCGTTCTTCAAGACGACGCTCGGAGATATCCTCGGAAAGATGGGACGGTTCGCAGAGGCGGAAGAGCTGTTCACTGAATCACAGACTATTCTTGACGAACTGGACGAACGTCGCCGAACGATTGAGTTTTCACTTCAGCGCGCCAATCTCCGTCACCGAATCGGCGATACCGATCAGGCCGCCGCCATAGCCTCCGCGGCGCTCGAAGAAGCCAGTAAGATCAAAGAGGCGAACCTGCAGTTATCGGCGATGGTTTCCCTGACCAGATACCCTGAGTACGCCGAGCACGACACCAGGGCGATAGCACTCGCCACGGATCTGCATCTGAATCGCGAGCTTATCAAACTTCGGTTCAATACCATAGAACGAGCACTGGTTGATGGCTCATCGGAGATTTCGTCGACACAGCTTGAGCCGCTGATCGCAGCATGCGAAATGTCCGACGACAATGTCGAACTTCCGGAAATGTGCAATCTCGCCGCCGAGGTTCTCTTCCGCTCCGGGCAGATCGATCGCGCATCCAGGTTGGTTGAAAAGTCGCTCCGTCTGGCAAAACAGATGGAATTACTGCCGGAACTCGCCGAAGCGAATTGCCTGAAGGGTCAGATTGAGGCGCGCCGGGGAATGTATGAATCGGCCTACGCTCTTTCGCGTCAGGCACTGCAGATAGTCAAACAAATTGCCGAAAATATTGATACCGACTCTGATCGCACTCTCTACATGCAAAAACGGTGGGTGCAAACGATGATGGGCGAAATCAGGCGGCTGGGAAGTCTGTTGGGGCAAAAGCAAAGGGCAGGAAGTAACCCTGCCCTCATTCAAAGCTGAATGCTCACGGTAAAACGACCGACTTACTGGCCGCCCTGGCTCAAGCCCACGGGAGCAATACGTACTTCGAGAACCTCGACGGTCAATTTGTAATCCGCCATTCGGTCACCTCCTTTATGCGTGTTTAAATTCTCCTCTCGGATCGAGAGGATTTTATGTAGCCCCATTATTTTTGTTGAACTCCTACTTCCAATATAATGGCTAACCTCTTTTCGTCAAGGAAATCTGGAAAATCTACCGGCACCATCCATGAATTCACCGACTGTGTGGCCGGGAAAAAATTTCCTCGTGTGACTCGAATGACAGTGTGTGACCGTCACACAGTATCTAATACGAAACATCCCAGAGTAAGTTCGATTGGTAAGTCTGCACAAAAACTGTGCGAGCGGCAAGAAATGGGGGCGTTTAGACCCAAGACCAGATCCGGACACGGACCATGGCAATAAGTCTTCGGAAGAGAAGGTTCGCGATAGAGGTCTGTCCGACCGAGATTTTGGCATACCCTGCCATTCCCTGCCGAAGGAGACCGTCGGCGTTTGGAATCACTACTGCCACCGGGAAGCGGGCCCCTTTGGGAACCTCGACCGTAAAGCGCGGCACCCGCACAACCTGGCCGGCAAAATTTGTATCCGGGAAAGGATAGAGCTTGATCGAAGCTTCCTGTCCGGTCTGAATCAGTTTGATGTCAAAGTCAGAGACCGGTACTTCAGCTTCGATCACACTGTTGTCAATGATACTGAAGACGGCATCGGGACGCCTGCTGAAGACCACAGTTCCCGCGATTGGCGTCACCACTACCTGAGCTTCGGCCTGACTCTTGAGATATTCGATCTGCATCTTCTGCTTGTCGATATCTTGTTCGATCACGGCGATTTCTTCGGGACGCGGCGGCGATTTTACCAGAGCAAGGTACGAGCTCTTGGTGTTCAGTTCCGCCTTGGCCACGGCGACAGCCGACCTGGCGGCATCGACTTTTTCCTGCGCCACCATATTCCGTGCCGCAAGCCCTTCGGTTCGATCCAGGTCCTTCTTGAGCTGATCGTAATTCGCCTTTGCGCCGGTAACTTGCGCTTGTGCTTCCTGAATTTCTTCCTTCTTACGCGGTGCCTTCAGGAGCGCGAGGTTGCCTTCGAGGCGACGGAGCTCCGCGAGATTAGTGGCGATGTCTTTGGTGACCTGGTTTGAGGTCACTACCGCCAATGTTTCCCCTGCGGAAACCGATTGCCCTTCGCGAACGATAGGCGTGAGATTGAATGCACCGACTTCGGTGGAAACGATCTTCAGCACGTTGGCGCGCTTTTCCGGATTCTCTCCCCCGCGTCTCATGTTCAGATTCAACAGACCTTCGCCGCTGGTCGAGACGGTGAACTCAGCCATCGGCTGAACGGAAACTTCGCCGGAAACTCTGTCCGGGACCTTCAGGAAGAAACCGAGATAGATTATGGCTGCGAGTACAACCAGATAGATAGTCAGCTTAATGGGGCGGTGAATCAATTCTTTCATATATGATACATGCTGCACGACCCCGCGGGCGGTCGATGCGGCGCTGTCTCGCAAGATAATGGCCGCCAGTACCAGCAACAAGAGGATTCCTGCCGGTCCCACCTGTTCACCAACATAGCCCAACAGAATCAGGACAAAGTATGCGATCAAGAAGGCGGAGTAGAGAAATGCCAGAACACCGTAGGAAAAATATACCCTCTTTTCGCGCGGTGTGATATCGAGTGCCTCGCGCGGCCAGCCCAACAGGCGTCTCTGCAAAACATTTCGCACATAAGCAAATGCCTTTGATCGCAGGTTGGGAATGCCCATCCAGTCGGACAGCAGATAATATCCATCAAGTTTGATCAGCGGATTGAAATTGAACAGGAACGTCACCCAACTGACGATCACACAGATCCGACTGAACTCGTTGATGAAGTAGCCCGGAACCGTGACCGACCAGACCCTCAGCGCCAGCGAGAGAAACAGAAACTGAAAATAGAGCCCGGCCAGCGTTACCGCTATGCGCTGGGACTTTTTGCTGAAGAGCCAGGCATCGGAGACGTCGGAATAGAAACAGGGCTGAAAATAGAGAAGCAGTATGCCCATCTCCTTCACCCGTCCGCCATAGTAGCGGCACAGAACGGCATGGGCGAATTCATGCAGGCTGATGAGAAGAAACAGCGCGACGACGATGAGTATGATCGAACCCACTTGAAACAGATGATCCAACCGCACGGAGAATTCCGATGGATTGGCCAGTAGCAATCCCAATCCAATCACCATCAGGAGTGCTTCGAGGGCGAACCAGAACCGGTTGTGAAACGGGCGATATATCCGGGTCAAGAAGTCGAGAAACTTCCCCGGATCAAACGCTTTGAGTTTGATAAACAAGACACGGGCCGCAAGACTCCGCTGTTGCTTCTGACGTCGTGCCGCCTTCTCCAGTTCCTGTTCGCTTCTGCCATCTTCGAGAAAGAACAGATTTCCCAATGACTGAACAAAGGCAGAGACCGCGTCTGCACCGAGATTGAAACCGAATTTGGCCTGGAAGCCGCTCGCCAGATCCTCCGGGGATCGGGTACCATCGAGCTGGGTAACCAGCCAGTACTCCGGCTCACGGAGTCGGAAGTAATTACCGGTGACCGGATCTTTAATCGTGAAGAGTTGCTGACCGTCCTGCTCCAGCGGAGAAACTACCAGATCGGACCGCATCCGTGCGAAATCAGGCATAGCGGAATCTAAGCCTTCAAGAGCCGATTCGCAACAAACCGCTTCTTGACAAAGCGCCGATCAACTGGTACACATTTCAGACCGAACTTTCACAAAGTACAAGGAACCGATGGAAGCATATATCGCCTGGGTCAAAGAGAATCCGCTCTGGTCAGCCGCCCTGCAGTTCGGTCTGTTGGGCACACTCGGTGAGACTATTGCCGTGTCGATTCGCTGCAGGCGACTCGCCTTGCCCGGCAACTGGTGGCAGACGATTGCCAAAATCATCGCCTGGGGAGTACTCGGTATTGTCATCAAGTACGGATTTGCCGGCATGCGCGGATTTCTCGCGGCATTGATCGATCACGCCCTTCTTCCCTCTGCACTCGCCACTGGATTTGGCTGGGCGTTCACGCTCTCAACTTTGACCAACATCTTTTTTGGGCCTCAGATGATGTTGTTTCATCGGCTCGAAGACAACCTGATTGCCCGAAAACTTGATATGACCGGACTGGCAACAGCATGGTGGACACTTCTCTGGTTCTGGATCCCCGCACACACCGTGACATTCCTTCTGCCGGTTGAATTGCAGATCGGATTGGCGGCGGTCTGGTCGGTAGTTCTCGGGGTCATTCTCGGAGCCGCCAAAAGGAAATAAAGCCCACCAATTTCGTCTTATCGGATAATGGGTCGAGAAGTCGACAGGTGCCAGTCCGACATACAAGCTAACGTGTTGTCATAGAGACAGTTTCGGTGGACGATTGGCCTTGACTTCACAGGGAATTCACGTAATTTAGTGAAAAAGTTCACGTACCGAATACCGTTTCGATGAGGATAGAGCATGCGAAGCAAAGCTGATGTAGTCATAGTGGGCGGCGGAATCATCGGTGTCGCCGTAGCCTTTTACCTGGCCAAACAGAAATTCGGCCAGATCATGGTTCTCGAAAAGGAACCGTTCCTCGGTTCCGGCTCCACCACCAAAGCGGCCGGTGGGATTCGCGCCCAGTTCAGCACCAAGACCAATATCGAAATGTCGATGCTGTCCGAAGAGCTGTTCTGCCGGTTCAAAGAAGATACCGGATCGGAAGCGCTCTACGACCAGGTCGGCTACCTCTTCGCTCTCTCCGATGAAGCGGATATCGTTACCTTCAAGAAGCACTATGAACTACAGCGTTCACTCGGTTTGAAAGTGGAACTGCTGAAGCCCGAAGACATACCGCAGTACGCGCCGCACATTCGTCTCGATGATATCAAACTCGCCACCTTCTGCCATGACGATGGTCTCGGCGACCCGAGCGAATTCCTTCGCGGCTACGATCAGGCGATTCGCAAACTCAATGTCGATATCGAACTCGAAACACCCGTGACCGGTTTCATGAAATCCGGCAACAAGATCACCGGCATCAAGACCAAGAACGGTGACATTTCCACACCACTGGTCATCAATTGTGCCGGTGCCTGGGCGGGTGAAATCGGCAAACTGGCCGGCGCCGATGTCAAAGTCGAGCCGATCAAGCGCCAGTGCGTCACCACAGGTGAACTCGACTTCATTAAGCCGTTCTTTCCGATGGTTGTCGATGTCAAGTCCGGCCTCTATTTCCACAAGGAATCCAAAGGTCTGCTCTTAGGTTGGGCGGATAAGAATATGCCGGTGTCATTCGATGTCTCGATCGATCCCGATTACACCGATGCCATCCTGGAGCGCGCCCTCGACCGTATTCCCCAGCTTGAGACGGCCGAAGTTGCCAATGTCTGGGCCGGATTGTATGAAACCACGCCGGATCATCAGGCTATAATCGGATATGATCTCGATGTTGAAGGGCTGTTCCACGTGACCGGATTCTCCGGCCATGGCTTTATGCATGCACCGGCCGCCGGTGTGGTGACTGCCGAGATCGTCTCCGGCAAGAAACCGACTATCGATGTCACTCCTCTTGGGCCCGCACGATTTGCCAAAGGAGCCGTTACACACGAAACTAATGTCATTTAACTCACTCATACGTCCGGGAGATGTAATGAAGAAACTAATTCTAACCGCTGCCGCGATTCTGCTCATCTGCGCCGCATTTGCCAATGCGCAGTGTCCGGCTGACAAAGCCGAAGCCGAAGGCGGCAAGACGCCGTTCTCCGCTTTCCACAAGTTCATGGCTCCTGCCTGGCATGTCGCCTATGGCGCCAAGGATTACGATGCCATGATCAAGGCTGCCGATGGTTTTGATTCCACCTTCAAAGAAGTTGCGGCTATCGAACCGAAAATGAAGAACGTTCTGCGCAAAGCTGAATTCCTGGCCAACCGCGAGAAGTTCGCCGCCGAGCTTAAGAAGTACTGCGCGTTCGCCAAAGCCGGCGAGAAGGACTCCGTCTACGCCACCCTTCCGCAACTGCACGAGTATTTTGAAATGACCGCCATGGCGTTCATGCCGATTGAATACGCCGAACTGACTTCCATGATCGTCACGACCAATCTTCTGGTGACCAAGCATGTCCCGGCCAAGAACTGGGAAGGGATCACCGGTTCCACCGAGACGCTGGTGAACAAAGCAGCGGCGCTGAAGCCGGACAATTTCCCCTCAGAACTGGCCTCCCAGAAAGAAGCCATGATGAAGGAATTCGTTCTGATTCAGAAATCGGTCGAAGAAATCAAAGCCGCCTGCG
>JBATNE010000221.1:0-10716 GCA_049290195.1 Candidatus Zixiibacteriota bacterium | reverse complement strand
CCTCGGTGGCAAAGAAGACTCGCGCCCGCTTCTTTTTTCCCAGGTAGTATTCTCCGCCACCCGGGACCGCGGCCGACAGGAGCACTGCCTTCCACATCGACTTCCCCGTTGCCTGAGTCGACGATGTCGTCACGTCCGATCGGAACCTGGTTGTATCGGTCTTCGTGTCACCGAACGGATTCGGTTGGTCGTTTGCCGCCAGCGGCATATAGAGCTTCTGAGCATCAGGGCTCAGCTTGGGCGTGAAATCAAGCGCCTTGGCGCTACCGCAGATAAGCACGAGTGCTATGAGTGTACGGGCGACAACCGGTTTCATCATTTGAGTTTCAGCGTCACTTTCAGACAAGGGGTATCGTTCCATGAATAAACCGACTTCAGCCTGGCGCTGATATCTATTTTAGACGAAAATGCATCCTGCTTGGACTTCTGCGGACCGTGGTTGTGACGCTTGGTCGTAACAAAAGCCTCGAAGGCACTCGCCACGTGATTAATCAGCGCACCAAACACCATTGCCCTCGCTTTGTCGAACTTGTTGTTGGCGTCGTGCCGCATGTTCTCATAGATGAGCCGGCGAGACGACGTCGGCGTAAACTCCGGTCCGGTGATACGGGACGGCGTGAATCCCTCATCCCCCAGTTGATTTCCGCCAAAGACCGCATCATCCCAACCCCAGGAGAACTGGTCATACTTGCCGGTCATTTCATAGTATTGACCGGTATGGGTGCTGGGAAGATGATGCGAGATCTCCTGCACACCACCGAGCGAATCGTCATCGGTCACACCGTAGGCTTGGTTCAAGTACGTCTCATAATCACTTTGGTGCCAATGTGCCAGATTGTACTCCTCGAACGCGGTTGTCGCCTTGTTGCCATCACTATGATACTTGAAGTGAAACACCCAGAGAGCCGCCTCGATACCGGCAAATCCAATCGCCTTGACCTTGCTTCCGTAATACCATTGGCCGAGCCCGGGCACAACCAGGGACATCACAAACGCTTTTCCCGGTGACCGGTAAGGATGCCGCGAATCGGTAGCTCCGGCAAAGGTATTGGCACTATCCCCCGCCGCCAGCGAATACATCTGGTAAGTCACGGACGAATACCTGACCCGAGTCAGTTCCTGGTTGATCACGCTGGGCTGCATCCCCACCGCACCCGCAGATTCGATGCAGAGACCGACCACAACCATCACTAAAATCAATCCGCCTGCCCGTCTCATGCTGTTTTCCTCATTTAGCGTATCACCGCAATGTCCGTGAAGGCTGTCTTGGTATCACCGGAAAAGTCAACTTCGATACGGCAGCGATATACTCCCGGGGTTACGGCCGAGCAGTCCCAGTCATGCTCATTCGTGCCGACCACTGTCGTACCGTCAAACTCGGTCACTTTTCTTCCGGAGAGATCGTACAATGTCAGCATCACCCGACTCGCCGCACGGCCGAGGAAATAACGGATGGTTGTCCGGCCGTTGGTCGACGGATTCGGATAGTTGTAGAATTGCTCTTTGGGGAATTCATCGGCATACGAAACGACCGATCCAAGCTGATCCTGTCGAAGGTTGAACGTTCCGGCCGGATCATGACCGCCCATGGGCCACAGATTCTTCGTGCTGTCGCTATCGACATGCCAGAGATAGAACCAGCCGTCGGCTCCAACATAACCAAGTTCACCGCCGGTGGAATCCAGGAACAACAGACTCGATCCTGCTCCTTTGACTCCCCCATTCAGCGGGAATCCGGCAATTTCCCGATCACCGATGGCGTGGATACTCCCCACATCATTGGGGCAGACCATTTCCGGCCCACCGGTTCCATCGACCTGGCCCACAATCGGCGCGGCAATAACATCAATAGCCGGATTGCGGTCGCCGCACTCCTTGGGAAAGTCTGACTTGATCGTCAGGTGATCATCGAATGCGTACAGGGTGTTCGTACCGCCGATAACGATATCAGCACGGCCATCGAGATCGAGATCCCCTGCCACCGGGTTGGTGGTGAATGTATGTCCGGTCGATTGTTGCTCAAGCACTGAGAGCGCCGGTTGTACGGTCGATGTATCTACACTGACACAGATACCATCTCCGGTCGAAGAGAACGCCACGATCTCAGGCGTTCCGTCGCGGTTCATGTCGACAACGATAGGTCCAAAGTTGTAGCGGCCGCTCACACTGAGTGAATCCACAGCAAGCGAGTCTGTCCCCTGTGCAGAGAGCACCATGAACTTGGTGTTGGCCGTATCGCCCGCCACCAGGACGAGGCGATTGCCGATCTGCGCGATTCCGTGGAATTCCTTGAATTTGGTCGGCGTGAATTGATGGCGATGGGCCAGCGGGACGAAGAGTTCGGTTCGCCGGTAGACCCAGCCGGAACTGGTCAGCGTCCAGAGGACCGAGTCACCAAATGACATAGCTATGGGAAAACCGTTGGTAGTGAGTTCCGAGCCGGCGACATCGGCAAGTCCATCCCCATTGGTATCGACCGTGTCAAGTATCTGCACGGAACTGCCTTCGTCTCCAACCGCCACTAGCTTGTGGGTCGGCTCAGACGCGAAATATCCGGTGACCGGGCCGGCGGAGAAATTGGCCGTGGATCGATAGAAGATCGGCACGGGGTGAGGTGTGCCGGGGTTGGTGGAGGAAAACGCCGAATCGATAAAGTTCGGACAGGTGCCGCATCCGGTGGGATGAAGATAGGTTGCGCCACCCGTAGTAAAGGCGCAGAGATATTTGCCGGACGCGCAGAGGATTTCTCTGACGCCATCCCGGTTCAGGTCATCGACAATAGGCGATAGCCCATATTTGGGATACCCCACACGAACCGGAAATCCACTCGCCAGCTTGTCGGTTTCAACATTGAACCGCATGACGCTGTCGACCAGGGTGTATTCAACCGCACCCGGCTCCAGAACCGTATCGCGGCGGATATTGGTAATGTATACCCGTGTATCATTATGGAAATTGTCGAGTGCCTGCGGAACGCTGTTGGGAGTCAAAGCATGATTGCGGTCTTCGCGATACATGTCCTCCGGCTTGCCGAACCCGGCGCGATAATAGCCGCCAAAATTGATCAGGCCATCCCCTTCGATCAAGGTTATGAACTTGCGGTTCGGGTCCCATTGCAGCGTATTCGCCTCGAAATTGTTCGTGCCCGGTTCACCGGTATAGTTGAGCGATGCGACTCCTTCATCCACAAGGTAGATCAGCATGCCGTCTCCGGGGATCAGGAAGTCATACTCGCCGGTGAATGTGCGGGTCGAATCGATCGGGCCCTGTAGCACTCCGGTCAGCGCATCGACCAGCGCACTGGTAGGCTGTCCGTCGGTTTCTTCATCTCTGTTTTCAATAAGGTAATATTGATTTTCCGAGATCGGCACGCGGGCGATCTTGATCCCCTGTGACGCAATCTCCGCCTCGACTATGCGGATATCGGTTCCTTGCCGATAGTCGACCACCGGAACATACCCGAGATAGGCCCGTGACCAGGCGTCAGGATAGATTGGTATGGCTCCGAAAACCTGGCCGACATTGAAACCGAAGTCAATTCCGGTGCCGAATCCGTTGTCATCCATCAGAGAGAAATCGCCGAGTTGTGACAAAGCGTTGCCGGTATTGTACAAGTCAACCAATCCGAGTGAATGACCAAACTCATGCGCAAAAGCGGCGTTGAGCGCCGTTGCCCGATTGTCCTGACAGGATGTTTCCGGCATCAAGAGCGCCTCTCGGATAAATTTCGTGCTGTCATTCACCGGGACCGAATCACCGAACTTGATGAAGCCGGTGAACATGTCACTACATGTAGTCGGGAATCCGATATCGTTTTGACGGTCAGAACCGGCATGGAACATAATAATGTGATCATACTTGGTGAAGTCGATCGGCGGCAGTCCGGGATCAAGACTGTGGACAGTGTCGGCCAGCTGAATTCCGTCGATGAAGAACCGTTCGAGCCCGGCGACCACCGAGTCACAGAGACCGTAGTACTTCATCGGGTGATTCAGCAGAAGTGCGGAATCGCTGAGCGGATCGTTGACCGGCGGATAGATGTCCCACTTGAGCGCGATCTTTCCTTCCGATATCCAGTTCCAGTACCGACTCATTGCTTTCATGTGAGCGTTGAAATAGTCGGCGTTATGGGGGGGCGGGTCAATCCAGTGGCCAACGCGATTGTAGTAGTCGGTCGAATCGGCTTGATTGGCCAGCGGTCGGCTGAAGTCCATTCTCCCCCGACCGGTGGTATTTGGATCATCTACCGACTCATACTCGAAGTTATAACGCAGCACGAGGACATTGAGTGTGTCCGCAACCGTGACACCGGCGGCAATACGCGGTAGCGACCAGGGATGCTCCCTCGTCACTCCTTGCAATGGCCGGGGCGTCACCGGAGACGCGAGACAGCGGCTTCGTACGGTGTTATCACCTTTGACGATGACCGGCACTTTGTGCCCCGTGAGGATCTTGTCAGCGGCAGCGGCCACTCCGGCCACTGCCATGATGAACAGAATCAGGAGAGCGGCGCCTCCGCGCCACGAGAGTCTAGCCAATCAGAACTTCCTTGCCGTCAAACTGCTTAAAAGACCCACGCCAACGAATAACGCAGGGTATTGTTCAAAGCGACGTTCTGGCCATTCGGGACCCAGGAAACATCAATCTTGAGGTTCTCGATCGGGCTCAAGCCAAATCCGACCGTCATGACTTTGATCTTTCCTTCTTTGTCATATATATAACCGCCACGACCCGAAATCAAGTTGGCATAGCTGAATTCAGCTCCGGTGTTGACAACCGGCTGATCGCTGATTCCAACCAGCGACTTGTTGAGTTCCAGCGAGTAGATCAACCGGGCGTAGTTCCCCTGGAGAATACGGTAGGCAAAACCAAACCCGAGGTTACGCGGTAACGGGTCAGACTGGTTGGCATCGATATAGGAAATCTTGGGGCCAACGTTGGTAATCGCCAATCCCCATGACAGACGCGCGGTCTGCTGGAATAACAATCCGAAATCAAGCGCGAATGCCGTTCCGGATCCTTTGCCAACTTCCCTGCCGGCGCCCTGATCGGCCAACTTGGAATAGATCACCTTTGCGGTCATGCCTCCCTTGAGCCGATTCGTGAGTGAGTTACCGTACGAAACCGCCACGGCGACATCGAACGACTGGAATTCACCAACCGGGGTCGGACTTCCTTCAAGCGTCTGCTGGAATTTTCCGTAGGATATGTAAGTGACGTTTCCGCCGAAAGTGCCCCACGTATTGGTCGGCTTAACGAAAGAAATGAAACTGTAGTACAGATCGGGCGCCAGTTCAGGCAGCCACTTCACATACATAAGCGCCAGTTCCGGACGACCCGGGCTGTTGGTGACGATGCGATCATCACCGGAAACCCAGAGGCGGTCACCGACTTTAGTCAGGTCACGCGCCGGGGCGCCTGAGAGACCGTGGAATTCCGATCGAAGGAACTTGCCCTCAACATATTCATACAGTCCGTCATCGGTGGCCATCATCATATTGGATTCGCCGTGCAGGACCTGCTTGACAGCCGGTACCGGCCGACGAGAGACGAGCAACTTGGAACCAGCCGGCAGGTCACCGCTGGAGAGACCATTGAGAGAAGTCAGGGTTCCTTCAAGCGTCTTGCGCTCGGTCGGGCTGATATCCTTTACTCCCTCGAGATAGGCCGTCAACGTGGTGGCCGAGTCGATCATCACCTCGCGATAGCCCGGGAACATCCACTTGTCCTTTTCGAGATAGATAACGCCGTAATCAGTCGCCAACCAGACCGTCTTTCCCATTCCTACGCTGAGACCATTGACCTTCCCCTTGATCTGGCCGAGATAGGGAACGCCGATAGTCTGACCGGCGGTAATCGTCGGATAGGCGCCGCTGTCTGATCCGCCTCTCAGCTTTCTGAGATACGCCTGCTGGTCCTCGCTGGTTCCATAGATGCAGAAGTGGGCAGCGATCTTCTCGGGTGTATCTTCGAGAGCGACGTTGTACGGACGAAGGTTTGACCAGGTGGTGCCGTTGAAATTGAACAGGTCACCGTCCACAACCGCCCACACGTTGTTGTTGTTGTCGCCGCCAATCGCTTCCACGCGACCCACCGGCATATGTGCCATAGTATCGTACGGAGCGATCCGCTGGCCATTAAACCTGACCAACCCTTTGGTAGTACCAACGAACACTGAAGAGCCGATCGCGTTCAGGATCAGCACGCTGTCGGAAGGCAGCGAACCGTCGCCGCCAAAACGCTGCCAGGCTCGTCCGGTAAATCGATAGAGTCCGGCTGTCGTGCCAACCACGATGGCGTCGCCCGTTGAAGCTATCGACGTAATGTCACCATCCACTCCCAGCGCATACGGCATGGTTACCTGCTCGGGAATAAAACGGAGACGCGCACGCTCGATAGAGAATTCAATCCGTTCCAGATTGGTTTCGGTGATCTTCTTGTCGGCAAGAGCATCGGCAAACCGGCTCCGTGCTTCCTTCATGAATTCCCAGTTGATGCGACACTGCGGATACAGGATCAGAAGGCTGTCGGCCGACTGCGTCAGCTGGTTCAGATTCTTGTAGTCCTTGGGGGCTATGGCCAGCACCGAATCATGGAATGCTTTGACCGATTCAAAGCTCTCTGCGCTATTAGCCTCGGCGGCTCTCATGACGAGTTTGCTGAGCACGTCTTTGTCCGTGGCGCCGTAATACTGCCCTACCAGCTTGTCCATCGAGTCGTCGGTATGGGTTTCTCTTACTTCCCCTGTCCGCCACTTGCGGTTGTCAAATCGAAGAATCCCTTTGGGGGTAAGGGCCCAAATATCATATGCGAGATACGAATTCCCACCCCGAACCTTCATCGCCGCCAGCCCTTTGAGCGGACGGTACTCGGCTGGAATGCGCGACTGTATCCAGGTGCTCGCCATTGGCGAAGCACCGAGTCCTGCCGGGTTGTAATGGGTGGCGGTGGCGTCGTCAGCGATCGCGACAAACGCTTCACCCATTCCTGCGGCCCGGGCGCCCGGAGCAATACGCAGGAACAGTTCGGCCGCGTCCGAGACCGCTGCGTTGACTCGCGATCCGGTCGCAACTAACATCAAAACCAGCAAGGAGAGAATAGCTGCGCTTTTGATTTTCATACGATTCGGTTCTCCATTCTATTAGTTAATCACAACAACTTTGCCGAACGATTCAACCGACTGCCCGCCGTCTCGAGGCGTGGCCGTGGCTTTGTAAATGTACACGCCCGTAGCTACCCGATCCCCGGAGCCGTCTTTGCCGTCCCAGGTGATCCCAAAATGGGCGTTAGGATAATTATCGGCAGTCAAGTCAGAGCCGACATAGGTCCTGATTTTCCGCCCTGAGAGCGTGAATATATCGACCGCCAACCGGCTGACCGGCTGGGTCAATTCGAAGTAAAAGGTCGTCAAATCCTGCATCGGATTGGGGTAATTCAACAGATCGTTTATCGCCACTGCCCCCGATGAAACCAGATTGGCTGTGAAATCCACAGTCGTCGGATTGTTGGCGTTGTCCCAGGCCCGAAGTCGGAACGAATGCTCGCCCGGTTCCAGCCCGGTGAGCGAATAACCGATCCGTCCAGTGGTGTAACTGTCCTGGTCATAGGCGAACAGCCCGGCCAGTGATATCGACTTGTCCGGCCGACCGTCGATCTCAAGCGTGATGCCGTGCCCCAAACCACCGGCAAGGTTGATGCCGGACGAATCACTCAGTGTAATCTGAAGATTGTCACCGATCGAGGCCGCATCTCCACTCACGAAATTTTGCCGGTCGTTGAAGGTGAACTGAATACGCGGTCCGACCGTATCGTTCTGCGCCGGCACCTGCCCCGAAACCGGGATCGAATCCACGAGCCCGACGCCATCGATCGTATCCAGGATGAGATACGCAAGAATGCGCGCACCCTTGCCGCCAAACCCGAGATCGACCGGCGGAATGAAATCAAACTGGAATGTTCCTGCCTGAACCGTTGCTTCTCCCTGGAAAATGCTCGGGCCGGTTGTCGTATAATTCACCTGCTGGGTCACCTGTCCGCCGGAATTCACCAGCGAGTGCGTCTTGGAACGATCCGAATCAAATACCATGATCGCCAGCTTGCCGCTTTCGATGACCGGCGTTCCCAACTGATCAACGACTCGCCCACTGACTCGCGTCTTAACCAGAGCCGTGAGACTGTCCGGCTTGGTGTCGAACTGCAAGCGCAACCTCGGCAGCCCCAGCTTAAGGAAGGGATCTCCGAAATAGATATACGAGCGGTCGTTGTCTTGTCTCTGCGGAATCGAATCTCCGCCGTACTGTCGCGCCAGCTTGGCGGCATACATCGCCTGATCGACAGTGAGGCTACCGTCATACATGAGCAAGTCATAGACGGCCCGGTTGAACAGAGCGTTATCCGATGAAAACACGAGCCGCATGGCCGAAATCACACCGATCGCTCCGCCGGTGGGCATGGTGAGGAATCCTTCTCCCATCGATGGCCGCAGCGGATCATCGAAAAATCCGATCGCACACGATGCCGCAAACACCAGGGGTAGTCGGTCATTGTCCTGCAACCGAACGAGGTCACCGGTTCGGGTGAACACCCGCTCATGCGCCCAGACATCCGGATTGCCATGACCGACATAGTTGACCACAAGCGCGCCGCGGTTAAAAGAATGCACGATCGCTTCGTTGACCGCCGGCTTCTGGCTGTTCACAAACGGATATTCCCAGAGATAAATCTTGTCCCGCGTGAAATATCGCGGCAAATGCTTCTTTTCCAGCTCTTCCGTCTGGGTGGTGTGGAATGTCTCGTTGGTGTACTGACCGTATTCATCATCAGCCACCAGCGTAACCGTCGTTCGCCAGAGCCCGAAGTCATTGCTGGCTTCGTGTATCTTGATCTTGTTGATGATCGTCGCTATTTCCGATGACGTCCTTACTGGCCAGCGCGCCGTCATCATGTCATATCCCCGGTCCCCGTTGACAAAGCTGGTGTCTTTGTCCAGGATACCGTAGTCGCCGAAGTAGACGTAGTTATCGTCGCTATACGACGATCCGAAAAAGCTCCCCTCGATCGGATTGATATACGATGGGACATAATTCGGGACTCCGGACCCAAGGTGATTCAGGATGTCGTAGTTGGCGTCGCCGACAAACAGCACCGCCGATGGGACCGGGCCGTTCCAGTTTTCATACGCATACTTGAGATAGTCCCTGATTGCGGTGGGGTCATACATGCCGAACCCGAAATCATCCATGATTGATTCAACGGTCGCTGTCCGGACTGAGATTCCAGTGCTCTGTCGGAACTGGATATATGATGCCATTGCCGGCATCAGCGCTGCTGGCGCGACAATCACCAGATCAGCCTGATTCAGATTCGACCGAAGTGATGCCACCGCAACTTTTGCAACAGAGGCAGGCGCAGTTGCGGCCGCCAACTCGGCACAATAGAAGTGGTTCGGAGTGGCAGTCTCGAGTTGAGTCTCAAAACTCACCAGACCGCTCGAACGGGTCGCACCGGTCACTATGGCCGGCTGAAGAGGATCGGCGATATCCAGCAGAAGCGGCATGGGCGCCGCGAAATTGTCCTGCACCTGGATGAGGGCGCGCCTGGTCGATCCATCGATAGTGATCTCCAGCTTATCCCCTGACGGTACTAGATTGCTCGAATAGACTGCTTCGAGGTAATTGAAATACGGCGATGTCACACTTGAGATCGGAGCCAGTGAAAGCGAGATACTGTTAAGTCCATCGGTCAATGCCGCGGTCGGGTACGTGCAGCGGCTCGGGCCGAGGGTCCCGCCGGTCGCAGAAACACCATTGACCGTCATCTGGATGTATCGATTGGAGACCGATCCGATTCCGGTCCGGCCATCGAGAACGATCTGCGCCGTCTGCCCGGCAACAGCTCCGGGAGTCGGGACAAACAGGCTGAGCGACGTTGCATCCGACCAGTACCAGGTATAGTAGTCATTGATATGGCCGTCATCATTGAGCAGAAGGTTGTCCTGCTCGGCATGCACTCGGCGAGTAAACGTGGTGATCGTCGTGTCGGCCGTGTTGAGCGGTGTTGCGTCAACCGTGCTCATCCGGACTGCCGGTGTCGTAAAATCTCCCGAAGTCGTCAGCCAGTAGATGTTCTCGGTCGTGTAACCGTTGTTCAGGAAATAGGGCGCAGTCGACGGGTCATAGACGAATCGGCTCGGCGCTTCGCCATACCAGATAATCTGATCCGAACTACCAAACTGATTGTCCCCGCCATCGTTGACCAGCAACGCAATTTCAGCAAAATTCGGACGGGGCGCGCTGTTCTGCATATTGATCAGCTTGCCGCCGGCGTTGAAAATTCGGATTGAACTCGATGTCAGCCCGGTCAGTGAAATCCCTGCACCGGCGAGATCAGCCCCGGACAACCGCACCAGTCCGGTCTGATTGACTTTGATCTTTACCCATTCGGAACTGTGACCAAAAGGATCATCCTGCGGCTGAGCTATCTTCGCGGCACTCTTGTCAGATACCAGCCACTGCGACCACGAATCAAAGTTTACCACCACATTTTCAAATATCTGGTCAAACAGAGGGTCACGCTGCGGAACGGCAAGTCCGGTCGAAGAACCTCCGTCAAATTTGACCTGCACCGTAACCGAAGTCAGGACAGTCGTCCCCTGCACCGGATACAAATAGACTCTCGCTATGCGACGTCCTCGTACCATCTGCGGATCACTGATCA
>JBATNE010000220.1:0-1753 GCA_049290195.1 Candidatus Zixiibacteriota bacterium | reverse complement strand
GGGCCATGTTGATCACGGTAAAACAAGTTTGCTTGATAAGATTCGTAACGCTAAAGTAGCCCAAGGCGAAAGTGGCGGTATTACACAGCATATTTCAGCCTACCAGATAGATCACGACGGTCGAATGATTACATTCCTAGACACTCCGGGACACGAAGCCTTTGCTGCTTTGCGTGAACACGGTGCCTACCTAACAGATTTAGTAGTTATAGTTGTCGCTGCCGATGACGGAATTAAACCTCAGACAATTGAAGCTATTCGCTTCGCTAGAAAAGCTGGTGTTAAGATGTTGGTTGCTGCAAATAAAATCGACAAAGAAGGTGCAGACCTAAATCGTCTTAAGCAACAGCTAGCAGAACAAGAACTTATGCCAGAAGAATGGGGTGGTGACACCGTAATAATGTCAGTATCAGCAAAAACAGGCGAAGGCGTTAATGAACTAATCGATATGATTTTGTTGATGGCCGACGTAGAAGACCTGAAAGCCGTGGAAACAGGTGAATCTAAAGGATTAGTTATCGAGTCTCATATGGAGCAAGGGAAGGGTCCTACGGCTGTTTTGCTAGTAGAGCAGGGCGTTATGCACCAAGGCGACTTTATGGTGGCTGGTGGCGTCTATGCTAAGGCAAGAACTTTGCAGGATCCAAACGGCAATACTATAGCGTTTGCCGGCCCATCAACCCCGGTTATTGTTAGTGGTTTTAAAGCCTTGCCAGAATTTGGAACTCCTTTTGAAGTCGTTAAAGACGAAAAAGAAGCTCGTTTGAGAAGTATCGAAATGGCTAGTAACCAAGATTCCAGAGGTAAACTTTCTGGTGCATCAGCTGGCGACTTGCTTAAAGCAATGTCTAGGACCGACAAGCTACAAGAGCTTAACGTTATCGTAAAAGCTGATGTCCAAGGTTCACTTACGTCTGTTATTGACTCACTGAAAACTCTAGATACCGAAGAAGTTGCTATCAGAGTTGTAGCTTCTGGTGTTGGTGCGTTTACTGATAATGATCTACATATGGCAGCTAGTTCAGATGCGATTCTATACGGTTTTCACGTAACCTTGCCGGCTGGTTTAAGGCAATTAGCTGCTCGAGATAATCTAAAGATACGTAATTATAAGATAATCTATGAGCTTTTAGATGATGCCAAAGAAGAGCTGTCAGCACTTCTTGCGCCTGAAGTAATTATTACTGAGTTTGGTCGCTTGAAGGTTAAACAAGTGTTTAAGACTACTAAATCAGAAATAATTTGTGGTGGTGAAGTCACAAAAGGCAAACTTATATCTCCCTCATTTGCCAAGATTATTAGGGATAAAGAGTTAATTGCAGAAGCAGAAGTAGTCAAATTGCAAAGAGGCCCACAGGAAACTAAAGAAGTTCTAGAGGGCGAAATGTGTGGTATGAGCCTCAAGACTGCTAATCGAATTGAGATTCTCGAAGGTGATAATGTTGAACTGTATACAAAAGAGCTAAAAGAACGCACCCTGTAGGGATAATTAACCTATTAGCAATTTACGATTAGCAATACATTACCCTATAGCTATTAGCACGAGCTACAGGAGTAAATTCTAAATCAAAAGCTCTAAATTCAAGCTATAGGCAAAAACGTGGAGGTTTTTTGCCTTCAGTTTTGTTGTAAAGATACCATTCTGTAAGTCTTTGTTGATGTTGTGATGGCATGCCCCTATGTATGTACAATTGTCCTTTGAGCGTAGAGTTTGTTCCACCTTCCATGTAGTTAGTTGTTCTAGGGATTGGTT
>JBATNE010000219.1:0-2973 GCA_049290195.1 Candidatus Zixiibacteriota bacterium | reverse complement strand
ACTTCCGTACGACAGACGTCACGGGTGTGACGAAGTTGCCTGATGGCATCGAAATGGTGATGCCTGGTGACAACACGACGATGGAGATCGAGTTGATCATGCCGATCGCGATGGAGAAAGAGCTTCGCTTCGCAATTCGCGAAGGTGGCCGTACTATCGGTGCCGGCGTCATTGGCGAGATCATAGAATAAACGAGAGACGGGATACTATGGACGTTCAAAAAATTCGCATTCGTCTCAAAGCGTACGATCACTATTCGCTCGATCGCTCCACCAAGGAGATCGCGCGCACAGTGCTTCGTACCGGCGCAAAAATCGTGGGGCCGATACCGCTTCCGACCAAGCGCACGGTGTATACCGTACTTCGTTCACCGCACGTGGACAAAAAGTCCCGCGAGCAGTTTGAGACCAGAGTACACAAACGTTTAATCGATATCTACGAATCGACTCCGGCGACTGTCGACGCTTTGATGAAGCTCGACCTGCCGGCCGGCGTGGATGTTGAAATTAAGACCTGATAAAGGACCCCATGAAAGAGATCTTGGGCAAGAAAATAGGGATGACACGCATCTTCCGGGAAACCGGCGAAGTCGTTCCGGTGACGGTGATCGAAGCTGGTCCGTGTCCGGTGGTGGCGAAAGCCAATCAGCCGGGACGGCTCGGTGCCGCCTATCAGGTGGCGTTCTGCGCTCGTCGCTCCAAACTGATTAACAAGCCGTTGGCCGGCCACTTTGCCAAAGCCAAAGTAGAACCGACCCGCTGGATTCGCACTGTGCATTTCGATGAGTCCGAACTGGAAATCGGCACTCAGCTGAAAGTCGATATGTTCAAGGAGGGAGAGGCGGTCGACGTGACCGGTATCTCTCGCGGTCTTGGATTCCAGGGAGCAATGAAGTTGCACAATTTCGGCGGTGGTCCCAAGACCCACGGTCAGTCGGACCGCTGGCGCGCTCCGGGTTCAGTGGGTTCCTCATCGTACCCGTCCCGTGTGTTCAAGGGAATGAGAATGGCCGCCAAGATGGGTAAGAACAAAGTTACCGCTCTGAATCTCAAAGTGGTGCGCGTGATTGCGGATCAGAACCTGATTTTGATTGAAGGTTCCATTCCGGGTACGCGTGGTTCACTGGTGAAGATTCGGAATACAAATCGCGGGAAGAAGTAGCGAGTTCATACAATGAAGGTGAAAGTATACAACCAGGACGGAGCCGAAGTCGGCTCTGTGGAACTCCAGGACGCGATCTTCGGCATCGAGCCGAACGAAGGCGTAGTTCACCAGTACGTGGTGAATTATCTCGCCCGTCAGCGTCAGGGGACAGCCGACAGTAAGGGACGCGCCGAAGTTTCCGGCGGCGGCAAGAAGCCGTATAGGCAGAAGGGCACTGGTCAGGCTCGTGCCGGCACCAGTCGTACTCCCTTGAAGCGAGGCGGCGGTACGGTCCATGGACCCGAACCGCGTTCGTACGGCTCCAATTTCCCCAAGCAGATGAAGCGCCTGGCGATTCAGTCGGTCTTCTCGGCGAAGGCCAAAGCCGACAAAGTGCGCGTGATCGATAGCATGACGCTGTCTGAGATCAAGACCCGCAAGGTGCTCACGATTCTCGACAAGCTGGCTATCAAGGGAAAGCGTTACATCATTCTCGATGAAGGTCAGAATGAAAAGGCTACTCTGTCCTGTCGCAACATCCCGAACGTGTCGTACAAGCGCGCAGCTCTGGCCAACGGCTATGAACTGCTCAACGCGGACTACGTCATCCTGACCAAAGCCGGGCTGGAGAAAGTGCATGAGGTGTTCGCATGAGTGATCTTCGCGCAGTCATCAAGAAGCATATCGCCACCGAGCGCACGACAATGCTCCGGGAAAAGAACCGGGAATATGTGTTCGCCGTAGAGAAGACAGCTACCAAGCACACCATTCGGGTGGCGGTGGAAAAAGTATTTAATGTCAAGGTCGACGAAGTACGGACGCTGATCGTCCCGGGCAAAATCAAGCGCCAGGGCCGGTTCGAAGGAAAGACGCCGACCTGGAAAAAGGCAATTGTTCGCCTGAAAAAAGATCAGGTCATTGCAATCTTTGACAATATCTAAGTGGTGCATGGAATATGGGTATTAAACGATTCAATCCGGTGACTCCCTCGCTTCGGTTCCGTACGGTACCGGACTTCGCGGAGATCACATCGACCCGGCCTGAAAAGTCTCTGCTTGAGCCTTTGCACAAGACCGGTGGACGTAATAACAAGGGCAGGGTAACGGCCTTCCAGCGCGGCGGCGGCCACAAGCGATTCTATCGCCTGGTTGATTTCCGTCGTGACAAGCGCGATATCGAAGCGCGCGTGGCGTCGATCGAATATGATCCGAATCGCTCGGCTCGTATCGCCCTCCTGCACTATATCGATGGTGAGAAGCGGTACATTCTGGCTCCGGACGATCTCAAAGTCGGGACCCGGCTGTTGTCTGGCGCCGAAGTTGATATTCGGGTCGGCAATGCCATGCCGATGAGCCGCATGCCGCTTGGTACCTTCGCCCACAATATCGAACTCCGTGCCGGCAAGGGAGGCCAGATGGCCCGCTCCGCCGGTGTGTTCGTTCAGGTGGTCGCGAAGGAAGGGGAAAAGGTCATTCTCAAAATGCCGTCGGGCGAAGTTCGCACGGTCCCTGCCAACTGCTATGGCACGATCGGTGTGGTTTCAAATATTGATCACAAGAATGTTGTTCCCGGTAAAGCCGGCGCCACGCGCTGGCGGGGTCGCCGCCCCTCGGTCCGCGGCGTTGCTATGAACCCGGTCGACCACCCAATGGGTGGCGGCGAAGGCCGGTCATCGGGTGGTCGTCACCCCTGCACCCCGTGGGGAAAACCCACCAAGGGATATAAGACCCGCAAGAAGAAAAAATCTTTGGCGCATCTCATTGAAGATCGTCGGAAGAAGAAAGTGTGAACCCGGAGATAAACTATGCCCCGTTCGCTTAAAAAAGGTCC
>JBATNE010000218.1:0-6700 GCA_049290195.1 Candidatus Zixiibacteriota bacterium | reverse complement strand
GAAGAAGTCCGCGTCAAAACCGATCGTCTTGATTCCGTCGGTAACACCACCAAAGCCCTCACTAAGGGATATGCGGTCGGTTCCGCCGCTCTTGCCGCCTTCCTGCTCTTCCAGGCTTATATGGAAGAAATCGGTAACTATGCCGGCATCAAGATGGACACCGTCAACCTTGCCGAACCGGTCGTCTTTGTCGGTGGCTTGATCGGCGCTGCTCTGGTGTTCTTGTTCTCTGCGATGGCGATTCGTGCTGTTGGTGGTGCGGCTCAGGCTATTATTGCCGAAGTTCGTCGCCAGTACGCGAAACTTCCTCGTATCAATGACATCATCCAGTTCCCGAAAGACTTCGTTCCGGACTATGGCGCATGCGTAGACATCGTCACCGCGTCGGCCCTCAAGAAGATGGTCGCTCCCGGCTTGCTTGTTGTCTGCACGCCGATCGCAGTCGGATTGATCTTCAAAGTATTTATCACGCCGGAAAATCCGCTGATTGCCGCCCAGGCCGTCGCCGGACTTCTGATGGTTGGTACTATCTGTGGTATTCTCACCGCGCTGTTCTTGAACAACGGTGGTGGTGCCTGGGATAACGCCAAGAAATACATCGAAACCGGTGCCCACGGCGGCAAGTATATCAAGCTGGCCGATGGTTCCAAGGCGAAGAATCCGACTCACGGCGCCGCCGTGGTCGGTGATACCGTTGGTGATCCGTTCAAAGACACCGCCGGTCCGTCGCTCCACGTGCTGATCAAACTGCTCTCGACCATCACGCTGGTGCTCGCTCCGCTCTTTATCTAATATCGAATAATCACCCTGGTGATAGTAAAGCCCCTTTCCAGTTGGAGAGGGGCTTTTTGTTTGGAAGTGGCAGGGGAGAAGCAACCCTTTCCTTGTTCCCCCGTATCCACTATTTTGGCCTGCACAAAGGACCGTATGACCGAAACGACCAAGAGCGAGATCGCCCGTACCGACTATACCGAAGGATCCGTCACCCAGGCTATCCTCAAAATGGGACTGCCGTCGATGTTCGGTTTTCTGTCGCAGAACATCTATGGTCTGGTCAACATGTTCTGGGTCTCGCACTTGCCGCAGTCCGAATCCGCGGTCGCCGGCATTACCTTCTTCAACAACCTCGCCTGGTTTCTCGGGACATTCAATCACTTGATCGGCCCCGGTTCAGTCGCCGTGATCTCCCAGCGCTATGGCGCCAAAGAGTACGACCTGACCGAAAAGGCTATCAAAGAGACACTCGTCCTGAAACTGGTGGTGGGGGCCATATTCGGCATCATCGGATATCTCTTCCTGCCGCAATTGATGTATCTCATCGGCGCCCGTGACGAAGCCCTCGCTCTTGGCCTGCAGTACGGCAAAATCATCTTTCTGGGATTGCCCATCAACTACGCCATCTGGACCATATTTACCGCTTTACGCGGAACCGCCAACCCGCACAAAGCGATGGCCCTGATGTTTGGCTTCAGCATTATGAATATCATTCTGGACCCGATCTTCATCTTCGGATGGCTCGGCGTTCCGGCATTTGGGATGGTGGGGGCGGCCTACGCTTCAGTCATTACATTCACAGCCATCTTTCTGCTGGGGGTCTGGCTTTTCTACTCCGGACACACCAATGTCCGCCTGCACTGGATAGGGAAAGAGAAGATGACCCTTGATTCCATGTGGCTCTTAATAAAGATTGGAATTCCCTCCTGGCTCGCCGAAATGTCCTTCTCATCTTCGCGCCTGATAATTACGCCACTGGTTGCCGGTTTCGGTACCGCCGTGGTAGCAGCGTATGGCGTCTCAAATCAGATCATGGGACTTGGCTTCACGCTAATGGTTGGGATAGGCCTGGGGTTATCATCGCTGATCGGCCATACGATCGGCGCAGGGAAGATCGACCGAGCCAAACGAACCGGGGATAAATCAATCGTGCTCGGCATCGGGATTATGGCTGCTTATGGATTGATTGTGTATTGCTTCGCCGGACCACTGCTTGGGATATTCTTCAAGACACCGGACACCATTAGCCACGGCGTCGCGCTCCTGCACATAGCCAGCCTGGGATTGCCGTTCTGGGGTGTACTTATGATGCTGGAGTGCATCCATACAGGGGTCGGCCTGAATACCCCAACCATGGTCATCAATATCATCAACGCCTGGGCTCTGCAGATTCTCCCGATTTTCGTTATCAGGCAGTATTTCGATGGTGGGGAATTATCGGTCTGGTGGATTCTGACCGTAGCCTATGCGATTTCGTCGTTCCTCTTTTACGCCTACTACCGCCGCGGACGCTGGCTGACGGTTAAAGTATAGTACCGTCGATTCCGTCATTCGCATTTCAGTTGATACGATAATGGGGGAGGGTGAGAAAGCGATGAGTTTCGCTCTTACTTCCGCTTGGCGAATACCTGCTCGAGTTCCGACCGCTTCAGCTCCAGCCCCTTGATAAAGGCAAAAGCTTCTTCCTTGGTCGCAAACAGATTCAGGTCTCTGATAAGATTGGATTCGTGACTCATTCTGACAGTCACCCGCCCAATGGCATATCCATACCGGGCGATACCATGTGGATGTAGATACTTGGTGATCAGTTCGTTGATTTTGGCGGCGTATAGTTCATACACAGTCGGCTCTATAACCACTTTGGAAATGTTGGTGACGAGATACCCCTTTTCGTCTCCCAGGAGGCGTGAGAGATTGCGATCAGTCGCTTCAGCTAGTATCTCCGCCTGCTGAAGGGTCTGTATCCGCAGCACTTCTCTTCCGGTTTGATGCACGATCCGATACTGCTCGTCGAATTCGGCAACCAGATCTTCGATATTTAAAATTCTATTCTCCACCGTAGTTCTATTATCGGCGGATGGCAAAATGTAATAAGGGGGGCAAGCTCTCATTTGTCTGGATTTGTAATACCCTGAAAGACAGCAAGATAGGAGTGTGGGCGGGCAAGGCCTGTTTCGACCTCGAATGTAATGGAATTTCTACGGCTGAGCCTGTAGTTGAGCGATCTCCATCCGGCGGACTTCAAGCCCCTTCACGAATGCGATTGCCTCTTCTCGACTCGCAAACAGATTGAGATCTCTGATTAGATTTGATTCGTGACTCAACATGACCGTGATCCTGCCTATGGCATAACCGTACCGAGCGATACCGTGAGGGTAAAGATACCTCTCCGCCAGGGCATTGATTTTCGTTGCATACAGTTCTACATCCGCCGGCTCAATCACGATCTTGCTGATATCCGTTACCAAGTAACCGCGTTCGTGCTCAAGATGAGCTTTAAGGATAGCCTCCAGCGCTTCCCCGATAAGGACCCCTTGCTCGGAAGTACGAATGTGTACCACCCGTTTGGCGCTAAGATGGACAATTCTTAGCTCAGGATCGAACTCGTGGGTAACGTCGTCGAGGTTCAGCTGCCAGGTAGTCATGATATTCACCAATATCGGCCAATCTGTCGCCGAACCGAGGACAGAACAGATAGATATTGTCGGGTTAACCCGGAACCCCTTGTCGCAATCGCCGTTTTACCCTGCGAGCCTAATCAAACGATGAAATTATACACCTTAGCCGAATCCCAGCGCCTTCCTATTGATCTCACCACCGCGTGGGCCTTCTTCTCGAATCCGGCTAATCTTTCCCGGATTACACCCCCGAAACTCGGTTTCGAAGTCACTTCGCCGCTGCCGCCGAAAGTCTATTCCGGTCTTTTCATTACGTATAAAGTTCGTCCGCTTGCCGGTATCCCGGTTACCTGGGTAACTGAGATCACCAATGTCGATGAGCCGGTTAGATTCGTCGATGAACAACGGGTCGGACCATACCGGATCTGGCACCATGAACACCAGTTCATCGAAATCCCGGGAGGGGTCGAAATGCGTGACCAGGTTACCTACGCCTTGCCTTATGGAGTGCTTGGCCAGTTCATGCGCGCAGTGGTCGTCAAGAACTCGTTGCGGGAGATCTTCGGGTACAGACGCAAAGTCCTGGCTGAGCTTTTCGGCACTCTGTAATTCTGTTTGCATTTAGTGCCAATACCCTTCAGATTTGCCCAACCATCTTCGGAGATGGATTAATTGGTGAGGAGTACTACGTGGTAAGACTGGAATTTCATGGCGCCGCCGGAACGGTGACCGGATCAAAATATTTGCTGGTTGTCAACGATGAGAAGATACTGATCGACTGCGGCATGTTCCAGGGGCGGAAAGAGCTCAGAGAACGAAACTGGGCTCCCATGAAATTCGAGCCGGCCGAAGTTGAGTGCATTGTTCTGACCCACGGCCATATCGATCACGTCGGCTTTGTCCCGAAGCTCGTCCAATACGGGTTTGCCGGCAAGGTCTACTGCACGGCACCAACCGAAGATATCGCTGCCATCTCTCTTGAAGATACCGCCCATATCCAGATGGAAGACGCCGAGTACCGCAACAAGAAGAAACTCTCGAGTCACGAAATTGCGCTACCGCTCTTCAACGACGATGACGTCCGGCAGGCGCTCTCCCAGTTTTCTCCCCAGCCCTTCCTGACCTGGATCAGAATCTCCGATCAGATCAGATTCCGCTATCACGTCGTTGGCCATTTATTGGGAGCTGCGTCGGTCGAAGTTGAAGTCACCGATGGTCCCCGCAAATTGACTCTCCAATTCTCCGGCGATATCGGCCGCTACGGCAACCCGCTGGTCAAGAACCCGACCGAGCCGGTGGAATGCGATTACCTCATCTGTGAATCCACTTACGGCAGTAGAATTCACCCGGCCGAGGATCCTCATACGCTTTTTGCCGACCTCATCAACGAAGTCGTTGATCGAAAGTCGATCCTGTTGATCCCTGCCTTTGCGGTCGGAAGAACCCAGCAGATTGTCTTCCTCATCCACGACCTGATCGAGCACAGGCGGATTCCCAAAATCAATATCCATATCGACTCACCCATGGCTGTTGCCGCCACCGATATTTATCTCAAATATCACGCCTATCACGCGATCGATCTCGATCGGCTTGGCAAAGGATCTGTCCTCAATGGCGAGAATGTCCATATCCATCGCAAACGGGATTCATCTAAAGAACTTAATACCCTCAAGGGACCGGCCGTCATCATCTCCTCGAGCGGTATGCTGACCGGCGGCCGAATTCTGCACCATCTAATGCTCCGCCTGCCTGATCCTAATACGATCCTCGCCCTGGTCGGATTTATGGCCGAAGGTACTCTTGGTCGAAAGCTCCAGGAAGGTGCCGACATGGTCTACATCCATAAGACTCCGGTCGCGGTAAATGCCAAAATAGTCGATATCCAGGCCCTTTCCGGCCATGCCGACTATCACGAAATTCTCCATTGGCTGGAATCGATTAAGAACGCCCCCAAAGTGACCTTCATCACCCACGGCGAACCTTCCGAAGCTGCCGCCATGGCTGAACATATCAAGCAGGAGAGAGGCTGGCCCACCCATGTCGCCGTCCTCGATGAAGCCGTCGAGCTGTAGAAAGCGAATTATTCGATGCCGCGCTTTTCGCGCTTGATCTGCCAGAGTCGCCAATAGGTATAGACCACTGGAATAATCTCCAGCGTGAGGAATGTCGAGCTGATCAATCCGCCGATCATCGGTGCCGCTATCCGCTTCATGACATCCGCGCCCGACCCAGTGGCCCACAACAGCGGAACCAATCCAAGCATCGTCGTCGCCACTGTCATCAATTTCGGCCGTACCCGCATCACGGTTCCTTCCATGTGCGCCCAGATGATGTCGTTCAGGTCCCGTACTTTCCCCGCCTTCTTGCGCCGTTCATATGCCTGATCGAGATACAGTATCATCACAATCCCGGTCTCGGTCGCGAGCCCGATCAGCGCAATGATCCCCACCAGCGTCGCAGTAGAGTAGTTGTATCCCAGGAAATACATCAGCCAGATAGATCCGACTAACGCAAAAGGCACCGATGCCAGCACGATAAACGTCTCCGTCAAATTCCGGAAATTGAGGAAGAGCAGAATAATGATCAGGATCATAGCGATCGGAATGACGATCTTCATCCGCGCCATCATCGCGTCCATCAGTTCATACTGACCGGTCCACTTGAGGAAGTATCCGCTCGGAATTGCCATTTCCTTCGCAACCGTTTCTTTCGCTTCGGTCACATATCCGCCGACATCCCGTATGTTCTGGTCGATGTCAACATACACATACCCAACCAGCATCCCATTCTCATCCCGTATCATTGGCGGGCCATTCACTACTTTGATATCCGCAATCTGTCCAAGCGGAACATATCCGCGCCCGCTTGACTCTCCATTGCCGGCGCTTGTCGGATTGCTGCCGGCAGTTCCCATGACTCTTCCACTGGACATTGGCTGCCCATTCATCCCGGCTCCCATTGTCCCGGTAGGGTAGGGGGCCGACCCGTTCTGATTACCGCCGCCGGACATCGCCAGCGTTGCCTTCCATGCCTGCCACTCCACGAACGGGTCACCACCTGCCAGCAGAGGTGTCGATTCTGATCGAGGAACATATCCCATTCCGCCACCGGAACCTGATTGCGAACCGCCATTCTTCATCGGCAGCGGTACCAGCACTTGCTTGAGTTTGTCAATATTATCTCGAAGGTCTCTTGGGTAGCGAACATTGATCGAGAACCGCGCCCTTCCTTCAATAGTGGTTGAAATGGGATTCCCGCCAATCGCCGCTTCGATAACATCATTGACGTCCCCGATTGTGAGCCCATAC
>JBATNE010000217.1:0-2640 GCA_049290195.1 Candidatus Zixiibacteriota bacterium | reverse complement strand
GCATCGACACTGTACAAGCGCGGACCGCTGGTAGCAAAGAACAGGCGTTCGTTGCCGGCCAAGGTCAGCTTAATAAAGTTAGCATAGGAACTATTACCAATAGCACCCGGGAAGCCGTGAGCGGCCAAGGTGGTGCTGTTGATCGACCAGATCTGCGGGATTCCGGCAACATCCATATTGTAGGCGCTGATGGAAGGCACGCTGCCACCGGCGACAAAGAGGACGTTAGTCGGGGTACCGGAGATGATTACGTTCGCGATAGTCGGCGTGCAGTTCAAGCTGCCGGTGGAAGAGATGAAGTCCGGAGCGCCGGAACCGGTAATCGTCCGCAGAAGCGCACCAGTGGTGGCATCCAGGATGACATAGCGGGTACCGAATTCGCAGACAACATAGTTGTTCCACACGATCGGAGCAGCTGAAGCCATGGCACCGTTGATGGTACCAAAGTTCACGTCGTTATACGCCCACGCCACGGTCAGGTCATTGTACGCATCCGAGAGGGACACGTTGGAGTGACCGGTACGACCCTGATCATGGAGCGTCGTCGCGAAATTGTCGGCCGGGCCGCAGGTGATTTCAGTAGGCGGAACTGAGCAAAATTCCGCTTCCATGATGGCGTTATCGTTAGCGCCACCAATGGCAATATTCTGGTGCCACAAACCGTCGGAACACAGTTTGACGTGCATACCACCGCGTACGAGAGCGGTAATAGAAGGATCGTCGCCCACGCGTTCGCGACCGAAGTAGACCCATTCATTATTGCCATCACCTGTGAACTGGGGCTCGACACCTACAAAGAAGTCACCGGCAACAATGACGCCACCGGGGATTACCACTTCCGTCCACCCAGGATACTGTTCGGCTGCGCCCGGAGTGACGATAGTCGACCAGATGGCCGGACCAACGTTACCGCCGGCATCGGCAAACACGGAGACCTTGAGCTGGTTCGGCCAATCCGGAACAGCATCAAAGTTCGCTTCGTCGATCCACTGGAACCGAATCTTTTCGACACGGTTCGGGCCGCCGATACCACCCTGCATCATGGAGGCGATACCTGAACGAGAACCAACGCCGCCAACTGAACCGCAGCTATCCATATACAGGAACCGGGTGGTACCAAACAGGTAGCTGAGTTCGTTGGTGCAGACGGAGAATTCGTCGTGACAGAGATTCACATGAATATAGAAGGCACGCTCGCCAAGACCATCGAGGGTCCAGGACGGGCTGGAGCCGGTACGAATCCAGGTAGGATCGGGAGCCGTGAAGGCCACTGATCCACCGACGCGTCCCGGATCTGCGCCAGAGCTGTTTAGCGGTGTGAGCAGGATACCGTCGGCATCGTTGGTCGATGTCATTTCGACGGTGACGTGCCACGGGCCAAACACGACCGGCGGAGTCGGGAACGTTACAATGAGATGGTTCCAGCCGTTGGCGGTTCCATTGCCACCCGTGGTCGGGAACAAGGAAGCCAGGCCGCCGGGCACTGTCTGAGTGGCAAGTGCGCCAGCACCATAATCAACGTTACCAGTGCCGTCATCGCCCCAAATTTTGACGATAAGGCCGTTGGTTCCGGCAAGCGGGTAGAAAGCGCCAGCGCCATACGTCAGAGAGTAGTCGTAGTGCTGGAAATCAACCGACTTGACGGTGTCCGGGCCGGCAGAAACGAATCTCTGGCCGAACCCGTAAAGGGTCGAACCGGAGGTCCAGGCCGGATCCGGAATCAGGAACAAGCTAACCGAGCCGTTAGACGGCGTGGCAGCTGTGTAGCAGGAAGAATAGACATTGCAGAAGTCAGAAACCTGACTAAAATCAAATGCAGAGGTGCCACCAAAGATAGCAAGCGGAGTGTACCATACGCCAGGAGTGGCGGCGGATTCCACGTTGCCTCTGTTGGCCGACACACCGGTACCGCCTGCGCCGCCAGCATCGTCGCTGGTGAAGACAACGGTATCAGTACTCGGGCTGGAAGCGTCCACCACGAAGCTGATGTGGTAAGAACCAGTCAAGAGCGGGGGGGTAGTGAACGGAAACCAGGTGTAGTTAAAGGTGTTCGCATGAGCGGGAGCGGAGAACACTTCACTGTACGCCAACGTGCCCGGAGAACCCACGGCATCATTGTATACATTGACCCTGATCTTCGCTACGCCATCGACAGCGCCGCCTTCGGCGATACGATAAATCCAGTTATAAGCGCCATTGACTTTGACCTTGTATCCCGGTGAAGGGGGTGGGCCGTCAAAGCGCATCGCGAATTCACGAGAGCCGGCGCTATTGCTGCGACGAGCAAACGTGAAGAAGAACGAAGCAAGCGGAGAGAAATAATCGGCCTGCCCGCAGGTCATCGTGTCTGCACCCATGGCACCAGCATGGTGCGGGCGCTGAGACAGCAACGTCGCAGTTCCAACCGGCTCAGGAGTAGCCATCGTCTTAAAAGCCGGGGCCTTTTCCTTCGCCGATGGAGCAGTCGGGTGCTTCGGGAGAAGCACATCGCCGTCGCCGCCACCAGGCACGTTTTTCGTTCCAGAAAATGCTGTACCAGTAAAGACCATGAAAATGGCCAATAGCAGTACCGCGGTTAACAGTCTTTTTAACATTAATTCCTCCTTAAAAAAGGAACAAGGAAACTCGTCTTCTCTAATC
>JBATNE010000216.1:0-4195 GCA_049290195.1 Candidatus Zixiibacteriota bacterium | reverse complement strand
GACTTAATATCATTGGTCGAAATTTGTGTGCCAGCACGACGGCTACCAGGATCGGTGAGATGAATGAGATGATCCAAAAAACGGGCCCCAAGTCGAACAAGAAGCCCTCTCGCACCATAGGAGACAGCCAGAAGATCACGAAGTACCAAACAAGACCCAACCAAACCGACACATATAGATAATTTCTCTGGTTCATGCTTCCCCCGAAGGCAACTGGCTCAGCTTATTCTTCCGGCAGCGACAGGCGGGCTTCGTCTTCATCGTACGTGAACAGACCGCCATAACGCCCCCAGTTCACGAATGTATCAAACAGAGCTTCGTAATCTTCCTGCGGCATATGCACGACAAACAGCTCGAGAATCTCTTCGCGATCCAACTGCTTCTCTTTGTCCCGCTCCAGCCGTTCACGGACTCGGCGGAACAGCATGATCTTCATCAGCTCTTCCTGCCAGATATCCTTGCGGCGTTCGGCTTCGGCTCGGACGAATTCGATTCCGCGCGGCTCGAGCACGACTGCACGTTTCGGCGTGTCGACAAAATTCATCATTTCGGCGGCTTTCACCACCTGAATGATTCGACCAAACGGACGGTTCGTATCGGCGACAATACGGAATAGCTCGTCGCGGCCGCCACGGGCATCGAGATACTCCAAGAGACCGGTGATTTCGCCGGTGTGGGCATCCGGGAGAGGCTGAATACTAAGCGTTTCTGGCACGGGAACCGTGATCGGCAAGTCAGGCATCTCAACGCCGGAGATGATTTCGTGAAGCTTGTCCACCAGCTGGGCAAATTCCAAGGAGCGATAATCACGCGGGCGGGAGAGCGGGTTTTCCAGAATCGTCCGCACCCGTCCCGGTTTGGTCCCAAGCACCACAATCCGGTCCGCCATATTGACCACTTCTTTAATATCGTGACTGACCATCAGAATCGACTTGAGATTGTGGTCTTTGCGCGCCCAAATGTCGGTTACTTCAGCGCGGAGTGATTCCGCAGTTAAGGCGTCGACCTGGCTGAACGGTTCATCCATGAAGAGGATTTCCGGATTGATAGACAGGGCACGGGCAATACCGACACGCTGTTTCATCCCGCCGGAAAGTTCGCGGGGATAAGCGTCTTCGAACCCTTCGAGACCGACAATGCGGATAACATCTTCAACTTCCTTCTCGACCGCTTCGGATGAGAGCCCTTTGGCTCGCAATACAGCTGCAATGTTCTCTGTGATTGTCATCCATGGGAAGAGTGCAAAGCTCTGGAACACCATCGCCAGTCCGGGATTGAGTCCTTCGAGGGGCTGTCCGCGGTAGAATACTTCACCTTGGGTCGGCTTAATCAAGCCTGCGAGGATTCGCAGGATAGTCGATTTGCCGCAGCCGGAAGGGCCAAGGAGGGCGAGTACCTCGCTTTGACGCACCGAAAAACTGATATCCGAGAAAACATGCAGAATCTGCCCGTGCGGCATATTGAACTGATGCGACACGGAGCGGAGTTCGCAGAGCGGAGTGGTTTGTGTGTCAGTTACGGTGTTCATCATTGCGTAATTCGTTTCTCATCTTAACGGAGAGAGAACTGCTCCTGGGCCAAGAGATAAAGCCGCCGCCAGACGGTCCGGTTAAACAGCACTACCACCGTGGACATTACGATAATCGATGCCGCCAGCACCGGGAAATTGGCCGATGCTGCTGCTTCGGTTATACGATCGCCGAGGCCAGTCGATGTTATCGTTTCCCCTTTATAACTTACAAATTCGGCGACAATACTGGCGTTCCATCCGCCGCCGGCGGCGGTAACCCAGCCGGTCACAAGGTACGGAAAAACAGCCGGAACGTAAATCTTTGTAAACCGCTGCCATTGACTCAATCGATAAGCCCGGGCCGCCTCGCGCATATCGGCCGGTATCGCCATTGCGCCGGCCACGACATTGAACAGGATGTACCACTGCGTGCCGAGCATCATGAGGAAGATCGATCCCCAGCCGAGGGGAATGTCGAACATAATCAGCAGGCCGATCACCGCGGGGAAGAGCATGGGTGCTGGAAACGAAGCTGCCACCTGCACAATCGGCTGGAAAATTCGAGACAATCTGGGGGAGAGGCCAATCGCCAGTCCGGCGGGCAATGCCCAAATGGTTCCAAGCAGGGTTGCAATGAGGACACGGCCGAGCGTTAGACCGGCTCCTGTGACAATCTCCAGCCACTCCTCCCGTGTTACATGGGCCAACAGACCGAAAAGCCTTACTGAGCCATAGAGCATGATGACAACCAGTATCACTACGGCGCCGTGAGAAATGTAGCTGGCTGTTTTGGACTGTTTGGTCGCCTGTTTTCTGGCCGGCATTTCGGCTATTCGCTGTTTGGCGCGTACAGACATCGCCTGCACTTTCTCAGTTATCCATTCAAATATGGCAGAACGGCGGAGCCAGTTGAGGAACCAGGATGAGACAGATTCCTCATACCCTCCTTCTTCGAGCCGGAATTTCTGCGCCCAGGCGACAATCGGCCGCCACAAGAGCTGGTCCAGCAGGACAATCATCAGAATCATGGTCACAATCGCCATGATCATGGCATTGGCATCGCCACGAGCCACCGCGACGCTCATGTATGAACCGATTCCTGGGAGGCGGAAATCATGATCGCCCAGAACGAATGCTTCGTTGATCATGAGGAAGAACCATCCGCCGGCCATACTCATCATGCTGTTCCAGACCAACCCCATCGCCGAGAATGGTAGCTCCAGCCAGCGGAACCGCTGGCGCCAGTTGAAGCCGTAGACGGTCGAGGTCTCAGCCAGGTCAGATGGTAATGACTTGAGGGAATGGTAGAAACTGAAGGTCATGTTCCAGGCCTGGCCGGTGAAGATCATGATGATGGCGGCGAGTTCCAGACCGATGTTGGTGGTGGGGAATACCGCCACCAGAGCCAGAATCAGGCCGGGCATGAAGCCGAGAACCGGCACGCTCTGGAGAATGTCCAGCAGCGGTATCAGGACTTTTCCCGCGACTGCGTCTTTTGCCGCCCAATATCCGTAGATCAGGGTAAAGGTCAGTGAGAAGACATAGGCGATCAGTCCGCGCGACAGGGAATAGAGCGCATAGCGGGGGAGAGCGAGAGCGGAGAGATCGATTTCAATGGTCGGTCGAAGCTGACCGGTCCATCGATGCGCCAACCCGATAACGGCGTACAGAATCCCAAAAAACGACACAAGCAACAGCAGATCGATCCAGCCGATCCGTCGCGAGTGATTGAGCAGGGCGTTGGCCCCACCCCAGATTGTTTTGTAGACCCTGTTTATCATCGATGAGCATCCTCACTGAGGCCCAAACAACAGGAATCCGTGCACTGAAACAACCGGAAAGTGCAGGAAAGGGAAAAACGGATAATGAATAGGGGCCCCGGACGGGCCCCCTGTTCAGGCACACAAGTACCGCAATCAGTGCTTGGTGCTTCGTTCGTTCATCCGAATACCCGGCGGCTTGGTGGTGGCGGTACGGCCATCATCGTGGCAATCGGCGCAGATCGGATCGGCCTGGAATTTTCTGTCCGCGTGGCAGGCATCGCAATCGAGCTGCGAGTGGACTTCATCGAGCTTAAGCCCGGTGACGGCATGCTTGAAGTTCTCCTGGTTCCAGCCCGCGTGGCAGTTCGCGCACATATTGCTGACTTTGGAGATCCGCTTGCCGGTCGGGTGACAGGCCCAGCAGTCCAGCGTGTTATGATACGGGTTGAGCGGCCACCCGGTCTTGTTGTGCGAGAAGCCGGGGCGCTCGACTTTGTCGTGACACTTGGAGCAGGCGTCGGCTTTGTGGCAATCATTACAGATGGCGTGCACTTCCGCCTGCGTCTTATTGGACGATGCAGGGCGCTGCAAGTCGTGGCAGTAGCCACAGTTTTCCTGGCGGTGACAGTTCACGCACCGGAAACCGAACAAGTCGATATGTTCTTTGTGCTGGAACGTGACAACCGGACCCTGCTTGTACGGGGTGTCGAATACTTTCTTGGTCGGAACGGTGATTACCGGGTGCGAGGCGCCGACGATGTCGGTCGGGTCGGGCTTGACCGCATCAGCCCCGGCGGCTTGTTGAGGAAGATGACAGACCACGCACTTGGTGTCGTGACTCCATTCGCGATGGCAGGAAAGGCATTGACGGTGATAGGCACCTTTGAGTCCCGGCTGTCTCAGGTTGGTAGGATCTCCGCCC
>JBATNE010000215.1:0-3087 GCA_049290195.1 Candidatus Zixiibacteriota bacterium | reverse complement strand
AGGCGGAGATTTTTGCCGCTGCGCTTGCCTCGGAGCTGGACATCCCCGTCGATATGCAAATTATCATACGAACCCAAAAGCGAAGGGAACAGGCAAGGCTTGCTGATCACGAGCGGGAAGTCAACATCCGCGGCGTGTTTGAGGCAATAGCCGATGCCGAACCGGGGGAGACGGTGATCCTGGTCGATGACGTCGTTACCGGTGGTCATACCGTGTCGGAAGCCAAACGAGTACTCGAAGCTGCCGGATTCTTTGTGCCGGCGGCCATATCACTAGCCCACGGATTATGAGCGAACGTACAGACACTCTAATCGAGGACTACCTTCAGCACCTTCGCCTCGAACGCGGGCTGGCCGCCAATACCTTTGCCGCTTATCGACGGGACTTGGTCGGTTTCTTCGCCGCCACCAAGGTGGATGATCCGGCCAAAGTCACTTCATCGGACGTCAGCAACTACTTTGCTCACCTGGGGCACAAAGGAACCAGACCGGCAAGCATGGCCCGGAAGATATCTTCGCTCAAGCAATTCTTCTCGTTTCTGGTGGAATCGAACCGAGCGGAAAAGAACCCCGCAGAAATATACACCGCCCCAAAGATCGCCCGATATCATCCTGACTACCTCTCTCCCCAACAGATAACATCGATTATCGAAAAGGTCGATATCTCCGGACCTCAGGGGAAAAGGGACCGGATGGTCATCGAGTTGCTATATGGTTGCGGCCTTCGGCTTTCCGAACTGATCAATCTGAAGAAATCTGATGTCGAGTTCGGTGCCGGATTTGTCCGGGTTATGGGGAAAGGAAGCAAACAGCGGCTGGTACCTATTGGGTCATACGCCCTTGAGGCTATCGAAGCGTATCTCGCCGTCAGCGAAGCCGGGGCCACGGTCGGCCGGACGGATAATGTCCTGGTCAATCCACGGGGGAAGGTCTTTTCCCGGGTCGGAGTTTGGAAAATCGTCAAAAAGCTGGTCAGACAGGCTGGAATTGCCTCAAAAGTCACCCCCCATACTTTCCGCCATTCCTTTGCGACACATCTGATTGAGGGGGGTGCCGACCTTCGCGTGGTGCAAGAAATGCTCGGTCATGCCGATATATCTACGACAGAGATTTACACCAAGCTTGATCGGGAATATATCATTGCGGAACACCGAAAGTATCATCCTCGAGAATTGGCCCGAGGTAAAACAGCGGGAAAGAAGACCTAGGCAGGTCTATCATTTCGCTATTAAGCAGTTCGGTGTCAATCTCGACTTCCACCTCCGGCAGTATTACCGCTCCGACTCGATCTCAATCCATTTCTTTCACGATTTCAGCTCCCTGGTCGTCTTAAGCCAACGCTTCCCTGTCACCGCTATACTGATCGGTGGCAAAGGAGAGCTGTTGCCGGATATCCACCTCGTACAGGCGATCAAAGCCAATGTCTTCCTCTCGATCATTCCGGTAATACTCTATCACCCTGACCCGCCGGTTGGAGACATTGTGGCTGCGTTTGAAAACGGTGCCGAAGAATTCATCCATGGTGAATGGGTGGATCGGTTGGTCGAGGTCCGCATTAGGCGAGTAATCGAACGAAACCGGCGCGACGTCTCCGTGAACCCGTCGACTCAACTCCCCGGCACGGCCATCATCGAAGCCGAGTTGAAGCGGCAGCTGGACATGAAGTGCCCTATAGCAATTTGTTATGCCGACCTGGACAATTTCAAAGCCTATAATGACTACTACGGCTACTATAACGGCGACAAGGTCGTCAAGCTGACAGCCCGCATTATCAAAGATTGCGTGTTCGATCTCTGCCGCGAAGGATTCGTCGGGCATATCGCCGGCGATGACTTTCTGTTCATCATTCCCAGCGATCTGGTTGATACCGTCTGCTCGCGCTTGATCAAAACGTTCGATTCGATCATCCAATATCGGTATGACGAGGATGACCGGGACCGCGGATTTATTACCACCAAGAATCGCAAAGGGGTAGTCGAAGATTATCCCATCCTGACTATTTCAATTGCGGTCATCATCAATGACAACGGCAAGTTTGCCCATATCGGGGAATTGTCCAAGATGATGGCTGATCTCAAGAAGGCGGCGAAGATGAAAGCCGGCTCCAATTTCATGGTTGAACGACGAAGCAAATATTAGGCAGGCAGTACTGGGTTAAGAAAGAAGGCCGCTGAGCAACGTGCTCAACGGCCTTTTCCATTTTCACTCGAAGATATCTACTTTGCTGCGGCTTTGGGCTCAGCGACCGTCTTGCGCCAGAGCATCGCGCCCAGGGCTAAGAAGAGAATCACTGCCAGCCAGGGGCCAAGCTCTCCGGCCAGACCGGTGTTCACGCCGTCATGCTTGTCGTAATATTCGCCATACGATCCCCATGCGCCAATCAGGAAGGCGACCAGTACGCCAATGAGTGCGTCTCCCGCGACCAGTCCGGAAGCGAAGAGCGTGCCCCTCATATTGCGATCGTTGGCCCTTTCCGCGCTCACACCCTTCGATGTCGCCCAGGCAATAATGCCACCGATCATAATAGGGGTGGAGAGGTTCAGGGGGAGGTACAATCCAATGGCAAACGGCAACGCGCCGATTCCGAGCAGCTCCACCGACAGTGCGATCATTGCGCCGACGATAATAGGAGCCCAGGGAAGGTTTCCGTTCATAATACCGTTGACCACAGTGGCCATCACGTTGGCCTGGGGAGCCAGCATCGGCGTTCGCGCAGTCTGACCTTCTACAAAGCCAAATGTATCCCGCAAGTAGAACAGCATGAAGCCCATTACCAGCGCCGGGGCCAGCATGCCCAGGAGAGTCGTCAACTGCATCCGAATTGGGGTTCCGCCGAGCAGGAACCCAGTCTTGAGATCCTGCGAAATATCACCTGACATACTCACCGCAATACAGACGATAGTACCAACCATCATTGCGGCCACCATCCCTTTGGGGCCCGAGAATCCGAGCGCAACCAGTCCGAGACAGGTGACAAGAAGGGTGGCGATAGTCATTCCGGAGACCGGCATCGAAGATGATCCGACCAGGCCGACAATACGTGCCGCCACCACGACAAAGAAGAATCCGAGAACGACCGCCATAATGA
>JBATNE010000214.1:0-6138 GCA_049290195.1 Candidatus Zixiibacteriota bacterium | reverse complement strand
GTATTTAGCCTTACCGCATGGTCGCGGCAGATTCGGACAGGATTCCACGTGTCCCGCCCTACTTGGGAGACTCGACTGAGCCATCATACATTTCGATTACGGGGCTATCACCCTGTATTGCTGATCTTTCCAGATCATTCACCTATGTAGATGGTTGGTAACTCAGCAGTTCGACTGACATCGAACCATTCGGTTCCCACGACCCCGGAGGCACAACACTGTCAGGTTTTAACGTGCCGACCGGTTTAGGCTGTTCCCGCTTCGCTCGCCGCTACTGAGGGAATAACGTTGTTTTCTTTTCCTGCGGGTACTTAGATGTTTCAGTTCCCCGCGTTTGCTTCGTTCCACCTATGTATTCAGTGGACGATAATCAAGCATGACCTTGATTGGGTTGCCCCATTCGGAGATCTCCGCTTCAGAGGTTGTTTGCACCTACACGGAGCTTATCGCAGCTTACCACGTCCTTCTTCGCCTATCTGTGCCAAGGCATCCGCCGTGTGCTCTTAGTAGCTTAATCGAAAACCTACAATTACAAAAAATTAGAGCATTCCATTTCTGCGCTAAACTGCGCAGCCTGTTGGAAGATACCCGTGACGTACTTCTTTACAGAAGACTATGAAGTTGTCAAAGAACAGTGTCTCGCTTGCGCGAAACGAAATTTTTCATCCGCCCCAAGGCGGGTGCCATTTTCTGGAGATGACCGGGATCGAACCGGTGACCTGTGGCTTGCAAAGCCACCGCTCTCCCAACTGAGCTACATCCCCGAACCCATTCTTTTTCAAAATGGGCCTAAATGGACTTGAACCATTGACCTCGCGCTTATCAGGCGCGCGCTCTAACCACCTGAGCTATAGGCCCAAAAGGAAGCCGAATGCTCGCCTGTAAGGCGATTACATTTATGTAAATAGCCAGCCAAAGACCGAGAGTAAGTTAGTGTCGCTCGACCAAGATGAGATCCCATCCGTGAGACGGGAAAAACACCTGTTCTCCTTAGAAAGGAGGTGATCCAGCCACAGCTTCCGCTACGGCTACCTTGTTACGACTTAGCCCCAGTCGTCAGTATCACCTTAGACGCCGCCTTCCTTACGGTTAGGCAAACGGCTTCGGGTGCTCCCAACTTCCGTGGCTTGACGGGCGGTGTGTACAAGGCCCGGGAACGTATTCACCGCTGCCTGCTGATCAGCGATTACTAGCGATTCCGCCTTCATAGAGTCGAGTTGCAGACTCTAATCTGAACTGAGGCCGGTTTTGGGGATTTGCTCCACCTTGCGATCTTGCATCCTTCTGTACCGGCCATTGTAGTACGTGTGTAGCCCTGGGTGTAAGGGCCATGAGGACTTGACGTCATCCCCACCTTCCTCCGGCTTGTCACCGGCAGTCTCCATAGAGTGCCCAGCATAACCTGATGGCAACTATGAACAAGGGTTGCGCTCGTTGCGGGACTTAACCCAACACCTCACGGCACGAGCTGACGACAGCCATGCAGCACCTGTGTACCAGTCTCCGAAGAGAAGGGTGACTTTCACCACCTGTCCAGTACATGTCAAACCCAGGTAAGGTTCTGCGCGTTGCTTCGAATTAAACCACATACTCCACCGCTTGTGCGGGCCCCCGTCAATGTCTTTGAGTTTCAATCTTGCGATCGTACTCCCCAGGCGGGGTACTTACTGCGTTAGCTGCGGCACCGGAGGGGTCGATACCTCCGACACCTAGTACCCATAGTTTACCGCTTGGACTACCAGGGTATCTAATCCTGTTTGCTCCCCAAGCCTTCGCGCTTGAGCGTCAGTATCAGTCCAGAGAGCCGCCTTCGCTACTGGTGTTCTTCCAGATATCTACGCATTTCACCGCTACACCTGGAATTCCACTCTCCTCTCCTGTACTCAAGATCAACAGTATCAAATGCAGGCTCCGGGTTAAGCCCGGAGTTTTCACATCTGACTTGAAGATCCGCCTACGCGCCCTTTACGCCCAGTAAATCCGAACAACGCTTGTCCCCCCCGTATTACCGCGGCTGCTGGCACGGAGTTAGCCGGGACTTCCTCTGTGGGTACCGTCAGGCACTGGTCAGTTACTACCAGTACGTTTCTTCCCCACCGACAGGATTTTACGATCCGAAAACCTTCATCATCCACGCGGCGTTGCTGCGTCAGACTTGCGTCCATTGCGCAATATTCCCTACTGCTGCCTCCCGTAGGAGTCTGGGCCGTATCTCAGTCCCAGTGTGGCCGATCACCCTCTCAGGCCGGCTACTCATCGTTGCTTTGGTGGGCCGTTACCCCGCCAACAGGCTAATGAGGCGCGGACTCATCTATCTACAACAGGTTGCCCCGTCTTTGATGATCACATGATGCCATGTAATCATGTTATCCGGTATTAAGCCTCCTTTCGAAGGATTATCCCAGATAGATAGGCAGATTGTCCACGTGTTACTCACCCGTTCGCCACTTTACTCATCTAACCGAAGCCAGATTTTCTCGTTCGACTTGCATGTATTAGGCACGCCGCCAGCGTTCGTTCTGAGCCAGAATCAAACTCTCCGTAAATATATAAAACATTTACAATCGAGATTTGACGACTCAGCGAAACAGAGTTCGCTTTGTTCTGTCATTACTAAAATTGGGAGTCAACGATTAATTAAAATCGCGGACCCGCGACACGAGCTTATCACTCGTGTCTTTAGCGTGGCTATTTAGATTTCAAAGAACCAATTTCCGACAAAAAATCTGCCAAGCATTTGGCTGGCAGACTTGGAGGATACAAGGACCGAACTTCGATGTCAAGAGTTTTTTAAAAAATCTTTTTCAAGTCCGATTCAAGAGCTTCCGGCCGATACTGTTCTGGAACAATCCCTTCCCCAGACCGGCAGTGGTCCATTACCACCAACCAGTATCTATCGGCAGGTCGAGTATACAGCTTGAGGCCGAACCCTGTCAAGCTCCGGTGCGAGATATTTTGGAAAAAGTCGTAATAAATCTCTAACACAAAATAAGCCAACGCCTTACGCACATATTCAGTCGCCTGTCAAAGTGCCGATATTCCCTGATATGAGCCTCCCCGGACTTGAAATCAGCTTTCGACCGATGACTGCACAGGAAATCGAGTGTCACGCCAAAGAAGTACGCCCACCCGGATGGCGTCACTCAGTCGAGCGCGCGTTTTTCGGATTTGTAGTGACGCTCATCCCTCTCGCCGTCTTCTTTGATCATTTCCCGACGATGAAACGCGTGGAGTTGCCAACGCTGGTTCTCTTTTTCGCTATGTGGGTGTGGTTCTGTATTCTCTACGCAAGAAATCCAGTCAACTCTTCGTTTCGTGTGTGGCACCTGCAGGAACTGGCCGATGGGAGAATTGAAATCAGCAGGTACCATGCTGTGGCAGCAATCAAGGTTGAGGAATTCGAAGACGAAGGAAGCAACTACTTCATCCTTCTAAACGACAACACCGTGGTCTATATCAGTGGACAGTATCTGTACGAAGCCGAAGAGGCCGGCCTGTTCCCCAGCACGGAATTCGTCGTGGAGAGGACGGCGGCCATGAAAGAATCACGGGGCTTCTCTCCGCTAGGAAGCAGCCTGCCGATAGTCACTACCCTTCCGCCGTATCCCGAGGACGCGCTCGGTACGCCCCAGGTCCCGTTCGATGGCGACCTCATTCCTATTTCCTGGCACCAGCTCCTGGGGGGACACAAGCTCCTCAGGGAAGTAGCCGAGTAAACCAGACCCCTTCGGCCTCTCCCCCACCCGACACCACTTTTATATTGCATGATGGAGCGAGCAGACCCATAATGGTGCGGGCGCCTCGCTTACCGACGCACCTATACGGTTGGCCGGGGCCGGCGATTTTCGAGCGACTCTTTTTGCCCGCTTGAGCAGTCGCATCCGAACTGCAATCAGATCATCACTTGGAACAGGCACAAAAATTGGACTAACCATAAAGACCGAGGACATCTATGCGAACTACATTCAAACAGCTCACTCCCGGAAGCCTTATCTTTCTGCTGGCACTGCTTATCTGCTCGGCAGCAGCCCAGGCGATCACATATCAGGGGGCGCCGCAGTTGATCAATTACCAGGGGAAGGTTACCGATGGAGCCGGGAATCCGCTTTCCGATGGCCCGCACTCGGTGCAGTTCCGCATCTGGGATGACACAACGCTGACCGGTGCGCCGCACTTGCTATGGGACAGTGGCCCGTTGGTCGTGACGACGGACAAGGGGATATTCACCGTCAAGCTCGGCACCCCTCCCCAGCCGTCTCTCGGGTTGAACAATTTCAACGATACATCGATTTATCTCGGCATTACGGTTGGGGCTGATCCGGAGATTGCTCCCCGAACCAGACTGACATCGGTTCCTTTCGCGATGAGTGCACAGTATGCGACCTCGGCTCAGAGTGCCGGGACGGCTTACTATCTTGACCCATCTACTATGCCGGCGGCGGGGACTATTTATGTAGCTTTGAGTAGCACTATAGCCACTTCGGCCACGACGTTGGGGTCATTCACCGTTCAAGCGCCGGGACCCGGGTACCTCACCATAAATGCCAGTGGGGAAATGTACCTTGACGCAGATGCGACTTCAGCCAATTCGCTTACATCGTCCTACTATCTCTGTTTGAACAGCACGCCAAATTCTTTCGGATCGTTTACGAGTCTCATCAATCCGTACATTTCAGATCCGGACAATGTCTCAGGCAATTCCCAGACTACGGAATATTCTCTGAATGCAACATTCAGCGTCTTCGGCGGTCCAGTGACATTCTACATCAATGGAGCTACGAACAACGCATCATATCAGTTGCATCCATGGTCCCCTGCCATGATAACTGTGCTGTTTACGCCTGGGACACTGACTATTTCCAGCCCCACACCGGCCAATCCGGATCAGAAGCCGCCCAAGCAGGAGTAGGTTAATGTTGACAATATTAGTAGATGATATACATTGGGAGCAGACGATCTCTGGAATCCGGGTTTCAAAAGGACAATACTATGAGCATTAGAATATCACACACCATACTGGCTGCTGTCGTACTTATGGCACTTGCGACCGGTGCTTCTGGTGCAAATCGCACGGATAAACGGGACATAAAGGCGGGACAGAACAAAGCCAAGGCAGCATCGCAGGCGACAACTGCGCCCAAGCCGGAAGTGAAGCCGGCGGCGGTTGAGACTGCTGTATCGCAGACCGAGACCAAGCCGGTGGAAACTGCGAAGTCAGAGAATCCGGAAGCAGCCTCCCTTCTCTCCCCGGCCACTCCAAATTCCGGCGAGCAGATTAAGTGGCAGGTGATTTCAGGCGGTGGAGTTCGGGGAACCTCGGCTTCATATGTCCTGACCGGCACAGTTGGTCAGACGGCGGCGGGCCCGGGAGCGTCGGCGTCATACAAAGTAAATCAGGGATTCTGGCAGAATTTCTCTTCGAGCTGTTGTGTCGGCGTTACCGGCAACGTTAACACGGTTGGCTCAGTGGATCTTGCTGACCTGTCCGCGCTGGTCAATTATCTGACTGGTGGCGGCTATGTTCTCCCCTGTATTGCCGAAGCGAACATCAACACTGTCGGCACTGTGGATCTGGCTGACCTTTCGGCGCTGGTGAATTATTTGACCGGCGGCGGATATGTGTTGCCGTCCTGTGCGTAAGTAATGGCTTAAGATTTCCATTGAAAAAGCCGCCCGACCGGGCGGCTTTTTTCTGGTCGACGCTCCGGCTCGGAGCTGATTTTGATCGGTCTCGGGGAATTGGGCGTGCTAATTCTCTACTTCTATGTCTTCAAAGCGGTTGACTGTGGAGGTCGACGGGCACATTTCCGGCCAGCAGCCGGAGATTATTTTGACAAAAGTGCATTTTGGTGAACGCGGAGCGTAAGTTTCGGGTTATATTTCCGATTGAATGATTGGACTTATATAGAGAGACGACATGTTAAGTGTAACCGAAAAAGCAAGCAAGCAGCTCCTGGCGTACTTGACGAGTGAAAAGGCGAATGGCGCCAAGCTGGTCATTTACTTCCAGGGGGTTGGCTGAAGTGGGCCCTCACTGGGCTTGGCTCTGGATGAGTCAGTAAACGGATTAGAGAAGTTGGAATCGAATGGTGTTGAAGCTTATATCGATTCCGGACTGAAAGAATTCCTCACCCAATA
>JBATNE010000213.1:0-31677 GCA_049290195.1 Candidatus Zixiibacteriota bacterium | reverse complement strand
ACTTAGTCCACTGCTGGGCTTACCAAGAACATTTTTCCCCTGTCAGATAGTGGCAGTCAAGTTCGTCAATACTCTTGAGAAATGGTATTTTTTGCCGATTATCAGAGTAATTGGGGTTAATGGGGTTCATGCCCGCAGGGAGCATGAAACAAGTGGGGATCCGAATTCGAGCATCTAGAATCCGCTACCTTGACACATCCGACTGAGTTCATTCCTCCCTCCAATTGTGTACGCTGAGGCACGGAGTGCGTCCGGTGCAAGTTCGCAAATTACAGCGTCGGCCGAAATCATATTGACTCGGCAACTGAGATGGCGTCTGGTACCAGGGGGCCGACGAAGCCGTCAAACCATGGGGGGGAAAAGTGAATCTCCGTCTTGTTCACAAACTGACGATTACGACAGGCAGTCTGCTTCTGCTCTCTGCTTTGTGTATCACACTTTTCAGTGTGAGAGAGGCCTCGGTCTCAATCACCGACGCGGCCAAGAAGGACCTTGCGCACCTTGCGTCTATGGGTCAGGCGATGTGCCGGATCAGCTCCGACAATTCCAAGAGTCAGATTCAATCGAACATGCAATTGGCGAAGATGCTGTTTGCCAAGGTCAGCGGCGGACAGGTGACAGTTCAGGGGGACAAAATGTTCCTGGGCGATCGCCGCGCCCAGACGCCGGTCAACGGGAATTTCGAGTTTGTAGATGAAGTCAAGAAACTCACCGGATCAAGTTGTACGATCTTTCTTCGTGAGGGAGATAAAGCCCGCCGTATTTCCACCAACGTCACGAATGCCGATGGCACTCGGGCGGTCGGAACATTTGTATCGCAGCCGGTGTTCGACGCAGTCATTCGCGACGGCAAGGCGTTTTCCAGTCGTGCCTGGGTGGTCGACAACTGGTTTGTGACGAGTTACGAACCAATTCTGGACGTCAACCGCCAGATTGTCGGCATTTTGTTTGTCGGCGTACCCGAGCGGGGCCCGTCACTCCGGGCCGGTCTATTGAGTGAGAAGGTGGGAAAGACCGGCTACATGTACGCGATCGACAGCAAGGGTGTGCTGCAGATCCATCCGGCCAAAGAGGGTGCCGATATTTCGAAATACGATTTCATCAAGGAGATTTGTGCCAAAGGACCATCGCTCGCCGAGGGAGAAATTGGCTGGATAACCTATCCCTGGATTAACAAAGAACTGGGCGACACCAAAGCGCGCGACAAAATCGTGGCGTACGCCTATTTCAAAGACTGGGACTGGGTCATCGCGGCCGGCAGTTATCTCGATGAATTTACGGCGCCGGTGGTATCGCTAAGGAATTACTGTCTCACGGCTGGATTGGTGATCCTTCTGATTTCATTGGTAATCAGTTTTGTGTTTGCGCGGTCGCTGGCCAGACCGATGACCGCGCTTACTTCGGCGGCCACAGCGCTGGCGGCGGGAGAAACCGACATCAAGGTGGAGGTCAAATCCTCCGACGAGCTGGGTATTCTTGCGACGGCATTTCGCGGCATTATCGAATATCAGCAGACGACCGCGAGTCAGGCACGGCAGATCGCCGAAGGGGATCTCACGGTTGATGCCAAGCCGCGTTCGGAGAAGGATGAACTGGGGAAGGCGTTTCAGACGATGGTTATGAGTCTGTCCGGCATGGTCCGTGAACTGGGAGAAAATGTGCGGGGGCTGGTGAGCGCGTCCACCCAGATCGCCAGTTCGGCCGAGCAGATGTCAAAGGGTGCCAAGAGGCAGGCGGACCAGGTAATGGAAGTGTCGGGCGCCATTGAGGAGATGACGGCCACGGTAATTGAATCCTCAAAGAACTCGCAAGATGCATCGGTGGCAGCAAGGAATGCCGCCGACACCGCGTCACAAGGCGGACAGGTTGTGCAAGAGACAATCGGAACGATGGGAGTGATTACGACGACCGTACGGCAGTCTGCAGATTCCATTGTTAAGCTCGCCAATTCCGCGGACCAAATAGGCAGTATCATCAATGTCATCGACGATATCGCCGACCAAACGAATCTGCTGGCACTCAATGCCGCTATCGAAGCGGCCCGGGCCGGCGAGCAGGGGCGCGGATTCGCCGTTGTCGCCGATGAAGTTCGGAAACTGGCCGAGCGGACGGGGAAAGCCACGGGAGAGATTACATCGATGATCAAATCGATTCAAAGCGAAACTGAAGCAGCGGTCGAATCGATGGAAAGCGGAATTCAGATTGTCGACAAGGGAAAAGTGCTGGCTGACAAGGCCGGGGCGAGTCTGCAGCAGATTGTCACCATGGCACAGCATGTGACGCAGATGATTGCGCAGATGGAGCGGGCGGCTGCGGAGCAATCCTCGGCTTCGGAGCAAATTTCTCAGAATATCGAACGGATTTCAGGAGTAACGAAAGAGACCTCGACCGGGGCCGCTCAGTCGGCGGCTGCGGCCGAAGAGTTGAGCCGACAGGCTGAATCACTTCGTGTCATGGTGGAGAAATACAAGATCAATGGAGCCGATCTCCAGATTCTGTCACTTGCAAAGAATGACCACTTGTTGTACATGAAGAGACTCAAAGCAGTACTCGATGGAGATGCAGATCCAAATTCGTGGAAACACGGAGACCATCACGGCTGTCGCCTTGGAAATTGGTACTACTCCTCCGGACGATCTTCGTATGGTGACCGGGCGGACTTCCAGGCGATCGAACCGCCGCATGAGCGGGTTCACAGATTCGGCAACGAGTGCGTCCGATTCCTGGAGCGCGGAGACAGCACGAACGCCCGTCGCAGTTTTAACGCGGCACTTTCCGCCTCGCAAGAGGTCTGCGACTCACTCGACACCATGGCGGCTGCATACAGCAGCACCGGGACGTCACAGGTGGTGTAAATCACCTGATACGGGAGCTGACCGCCGGAGGATAGTAGCCAATCTGGAGGAGTATACGGGGAAAGCAGAGTCCACCGACTCTGCTTCCCATCCGGAATCAAGCTTTCAGTCGACCTTCCGACAATGATAAAAAGGGGCCGTCATCCGAATTGCGGGGCGGCTGGGAAACGCTACACAGGGGCAAAGGGCGGGCAGACATGCGGCTTCCAAAGGTTACTCAAACGACAACGGGGATGATCTATTTCGGCACCTTTCTGGTGTCGGTACTTTCCTTCTTCACCACATTTTCCGGTATGCTCATTTTGCTCAGTTGGCCGCTGGCGCTGTTGGGGGCACTCGGGCTTCAAGTAGCACTACTCGGACTTGCCTGGAACCTGATGCGAGTACGGTCGGGTCGCATTACCTACGTTGTCGTGTTTCTGGTGGCGGCCTCGTTTTCGGTCTTCTTCTCCTACGCCAATTTCAATTTCAACCTGAAGGCCAATACGCGGGGACATAAGGTCCGTACACAGTACGCCGAAGCGGCGCGGCCGATTCTTCGGCAATACGGCACTACGGCCCGCGAAGCGATCTTTAAAGGGAACTACCAGCTGGAACGGGTCAAACAGCTTGTTCAACTGGAAGAGACCAAAGGCTGGGCGACGGTGGTTGATGAGGGCTCGGAGGATCCGTTTGTGCAGTCGGTGATTGACGGTGCTCGCCGCACGGTGGAGTCGTGGCAGCGAAATGAGGGGACCAGCTATCATCAGGGGGCCGGAGCCGGGATCATTGTGAACTATTTGAACACCTGGCGGGATCAGTTGGCGGCCAACATTGCGACGGTTGAGAGTTACGTATCGTTTGTCGATTCCAGCACCCTGGCACTGAGCGGGACGCTGCCAGTCGAAAATCAATACGAGCTGGCCAATAAGATCGTCGCGCGACTTCCGGTGGGAGAGATTACCCGGATAAACGGCGCCGCACCGCGCAGCCTGCCGGAGCCACCCAGTGTGGCAGAATATATCGAGACTCCGATGAACTCCCAGGAGTCGCTGATGCTGGTGATCGGCGACCTTCAGGATATGGACAAGCTGACGTTCTTTTCCCTGATGTTCGCAATTGCGGTCGACCTGATTGTGATCGTGATGGCGTTTGCGGGGAGTCGGTCGGTTGACGAAGTGGACCACCTGTTTCTTCGAGTTCAAACCGATTCATTCAAACGGGCCAAGAAGGTTCAGCTCGATGATCCTTACGAGTTGTCCAAGGCACTCGACAAAAATCTGGAGCGACTGCAGATATCGAGCCGGTACGGACTGGCACTGGATAAGGCTGTACGGGATTTCGAGCGCAAGAAGAAGATCATTCGCCTGACCCGCGGAAGCGAAAATCTCGAAGATACCCTGGCTTCGGAGAACTCTTCAGAGCCCATAATTGCGCACGCCACCAAGTGGACCCCGCTCGAGAGGGGAAGCCAGCGGGTCACCCTGAGATCGGGTCGCTAGTCAATCAGCGAGGTTTCTAGTGTTTCCTTTGTCGCCGGTCGTTGTATAATAGATACAACAGCCAATGTGATCGATGAAGGGAGCGTCATGAAATACAGGATCATCCTCAGCGCAGTGCTCGCACTGGCGCTTCTGGCCGGGATAACGGCAATTTCCGGAGAAAATCAGGCAACGGACGATGAGGCACTTCGCCGATCGATCGGCGACCAGCTGTTCCAAAAGTACCATCGCGGGGAGTTGGATCGGCGCGAGTTCGATGAGTTCGTCCGTATGCTGGCAGCCTCACCGCACAGGTCATACATGGAGACATCAGCCGCCCGGTATCTGGAAAGCCAGGGGTATCAGGAAGTTTCATTGCATGGGCTGAGAAAGCTCAGTCTCGATTCCAACCGCGGCGAAAAGGAATACCAGATTGCGTCGTGCTGGCCAAAGATGTACGCGCTGGACCTGACGTTCAGAGAGCCGCTTCCGCCGGGAATGTACTGGGGGAAAGTGAATGCATTCAGCGTGGACATTCTGGATCAAGAGGGGAAACTGCAGAACTATGGCATTAAAGAGATCGAATAGCTTTGACCCCGGCGAGTTCTAGGCCAATTCCGGGATGTCGGCAAAATGGGAAAGTGATTCCGGGTTGGCCAGGGATTCACGGTTGGTCACCGGTTCACCGTGGACAATACGCGTGACCGCGACTTCCACTTTCTTACCGTTAAGGGTCCGGGGAATCTCCGGAACCGCCAGAATCACCGACGGTACGTGCCGAGGGGTGTTGTGTTGGCGGACTTGATCACGAATCCGGTGTTTGAGGTCGTCGGAAAGCAGATGACCGGCCCGGAGGACCACGAACAGCACGATTCGAATGTCGTTCTTCCAGCGCTGGCCGATCACGATTGAATCCGCAATCTCATCCATAGCTTCGACCGGGTTATATATCTCCGCAGTTCCTATCCTGATGCCACCGGGGTTAAGCGTGGCGTCAGATCTTCCATAGACAATTACTCCGCCGCGTTCGGTGATTTTGATGTAATCACCATGGCGCCAGATTCCGGGAAAAGTCTCGAAATAGGCGGCGCGGTATTTGGAGCCATCAGGATCATTCCAGAAAAAGACAGGCATCGATGGGAATGGGCGCGTGCAGACCAGTTCGCCGGTCTGGTTGATAACAGATTGACCGGAATCATCAAACGCTTCCACTTTGAGCCCAAGCCCGCGGGACTGAATCTCTTCGGAATAGACCGGCAGAAGCGGGTTGCCGAGCATGAAGCAGGAGATGATATCGGTGCCGCCGGAAATGGAGGCGAGCTGAAGGTCAGACTTAACAGTGCGGTAGACCCAGGCAAAATTCTCCGCGCTCAACGGGGAGCCGGTCGAAAGAATGGTCCGGAGCGAAGTCAGAGAGTGTGACGAAAGTGGCTCAAGGCCGGTCTGCTGGCAGCCGGAGAGGAATTTGGGGCTGGTCCCGAAGACGGTGATTTTCTCTCGATCAATGGCATCCCAGAGAATGCGGACGTTGGGATAAACGGGACTTCCGTCGTAGAGAAAAATCGTGGCACCGGTCATGAGGGAACTGACCAACCAGTTCCACATCATCCACCCGCAGGTGGTGAAATAGCAGATGGTGTCACTCCGTTTGAGGTCGGTGTGGAGGACAAGCTCTTTCCAATGCTGGAGGAGCGTCCCCCCTGCGCCATGAACGATGCATTTCGGGACGCCGGTAGTACCGGAAGAGTACATAATGTAGAGGGGATGGTCAAACGGGTACCGGGCAAACTCTAGTGAGGAATCATGTTCCAGCAATTGCCCCCAGCTCATCAGATTTTTGATCGACGTGTTCCATTCACTCTCCACGTAAGAAATCACGATGAGGGATTTCAGATTCGGGAGGCGCTGGACCAGTTGCTCGACCTCGTGCTGACAGGAGAACTGCTTTCCGTGATAGCGGTAGCCGTCGACCGTGATGAGCAGTTTTGGTTCGATCTGGCCGAACCTGTCAATCACTCCCTGCAGGCCGAAATCAGTTGAGCAGGAACTCCAGAGTGCGCCGATCGAAGCTGCAGCAAGCATTGCGATGACAGCTTCAGGAATATTGGGGATGAAGGCTGCCACTCTGTCTCCCGGTTGAAGACCCAGCTTTCTCATTCCGGTTGCGCAGGCGGCGACTTTGCGGTGGAGTTCACGATAGCTGATCCGTTGGCACGGACCTTCTTCATTCCAACTGATGATTGCGAGTTCGTCGTCGTTGAAACGGAGCAGGTTTTCCGCGAAATTGAGGCGGGCACCATCGAACCACTTCGCACCCGGCATACGGTCATTTGATAGAACAGACTGGTAACTGGAAGAATGAATTACTCCTGACTCGTGCCAGACGGTTTCCCAGAACTGATCGATATGGTCGGTGGACCAGTCATAGAGCTCGTCGTACGACTGAAATGTCCGTCCGGCCCGGTCGCCGGCCCGCTTCATGAAAGCGGTCAGATTGGATTTGGCTATGCGATCAGGCGAAGGTCGCCACAGTGGTTCGTTCACGATATTCCTGTCACCTATGGAAAAACACGAATTGAACTAGACTGCTTATTTGGTTCTCACTCGGTGTGCGAACATGGCTGCGCGCCAGGCAAACGCATTGTCATTTGCACGATCAAGCGCGACTCTTGCCGATTGCTCGATCAGATCGGCACCGCGGTTGGTATCGGCTTCGGCGATCTTTCGAGCGATCTGAAACACGGTGCGATAGTCGCCTGACCACTGGGAACGGCGAAGGGTTGCTTCGTCAGCTCTGGCGGACGGAAGTTCTTCCGCGAATGCATCGATCTCGGCTTCCGTCGGAATCTGTTCGCTATTGCCGAGTTGACCGAGATTATTGGCGCTAAAGATGTGCGACGAGCGAATGTACTCCGGTATCTGATCAAAGCCGACACCTCGGGTGTCGATCGGTTTTTTGACAAAGAAGATAGCGTCGCCGGATGCGCGCGTGTACCAGTCCGCGGAATTGCGCGCGACCAGGTCAATTTTCTGCGGGTCGATCTGGCCGTTGGTAAAGAGGGAGTCGTCGACATGAAAGCGGAGTACTTCGCACACCGCCAGATTGCCGGCGCCGGGACGGTCACTGGTGTGGATCATCTGATTCAACCGGCATTCCATCTGGAAAGGGGATTCCGCAACGCGAAATGGCTTGACGATGTCAGACTTGATCGGAGTGAGTCCGGATTTGGCGAACTCATTGACGCCGGATGGATATTCAGTTGAGGCGAGGCTCACTTGCTGGACCATGGAATAGGTTACGGCCTGGATGACGCACTCTTTGGTGTCCATCAGATTGTTGTAAGTGTCTTTGACCGAGCCATCGCGCTGGCGACGAGACGGAGAAAAGACGACAATTGTAGGATTGCCGCCAAAGGCATTAAAGAACGAGAAGGGGGAGAGATTGGGATGACCATCGGCGGACATTGTGGAAACAAGGGCAATTGGTCGCGGGGCGACGCCCCCCTGGAGGAGACGATACCGCTCCTGGACGGTAATTTCGTTCGGATCGATATGCTTGATGGCCACCGGACTATGCCTTGATCTGTTTCTTCTTTGCCAGAATAGAATTGTCCTCGGGTGACCTGGCGATCGTATTGACTAATTTACCGAGTCCGGCAATTTCCAGTTCGATCGTGTCACCATCAGCCAGCCAGATCGGCGTGAATGGCTTGCCCTGTTCTTTGGCTTGAAGGGCCCAGGTACCGTTGAGTTCAAGGTAACATCCAGTACCGACAGTGCCGGAGCCGATCACATCTCCGGGGAAAATGTCGGCGCCATAGGCCGCCCGTTCGATAATCTCAGCAAACGTCCAGTTCATGTCCTTCAAGTTGCCATCGGAGATCTGGCGTCCGTTGTGGCTGGCGGTCATGCGGAGGTCGTAGGCATTTCCGAAGGGGGTTCGGGTGCGATGCGGCTCAATTTCGTCAGGGGTAACCAGCCACGGGCCGATCGCCGTGGCGAAGTCTTTGCCTTTTGCCGGGCCAAGACTCAGTTTCATCTCTTCCATCTGGAGGACACGAGCGGAGAGGTCGTTCATGACCATGAAACCGGCGATATAGTTGTCGGCGTCTTTGGAAGAGACATTTCTTCCCTTGCGGCCAATGACGATGGCGGCTTCCAGTTCAAAATCCAGCTGTTGCAGGTGATCGGTTTCGACTGTCACCGGTCCGGGTCCCACGATTCCGTTGTGGTTGGTGAAATAGAAGATCGGGAATTGATCGAACTCCGGAATCATGTCAAGCGCGCGATTGCGTCGGGCGGTAGCGACATGCTGGCGGAACGCATAGGCATCGCGACAGGAAGTCGGATGTGGAACCGGAGCCAGAAGCGTGATCGTATCCAGCTCGATTCTCAGCGCTTTGTCTCCGATGACTTTGTCGTGCACCTTCTGTGCGAGGACCATGCCTCGCTCACCGAGCGGGAGGAACTCCCCCATAGTAGAGGGGAGGGAGAGATTCATTTTGGTGCCGGCGATAGCGAGGTCAACGACGGCGCCATCGATAAAGAGTCCCAGGCGTTCTGGCGCCCGGGACGTTGCAAAACTTACAAATTTCATGCGGTCCTAACGGTTGGTGGATGACAGATGTTGCTCGGCCTGTTTCAATCCGGTGTAGACATCAGTGATGACGCCGAGCGCGAATTCGGTTTCTTCGTCCGTTCCTGAGTTAATGCGAATCCCATTCGGAATCCCGAACGACCGGACATGACGGACGATCAGTCCCCGGTTTAGGCATTCATTGTTGAACTGAACGGCAAACTGCTCCGACGGCAAGAGGAGCAGGATGAAATTGGCATCGGATGGTACCTGCTGAATGCCGAGTTCGGCGAATCGCTTGGCCATGCGGGCGAGATTTCGCTCGTTGACGGCGATAGTCTTCTGCAGGAAGGAATCATCGTCGAGTGAAGCCGCACCGGCCTGCTGGGCCAGATAGTTCGGTTCAAACGGCAGTTTCACTTTGTACAGCTCTTTGATCAGGTATGGCTGGGCGTAGGCGAAGCCGAGGCGAAGGCCGGCCAAACCGTAGTCTTTGGAAAAAGTCCGGGTGACGATCAGGTTCTCCATTTCATAGAGAAGTCCGTTGGGATAATCCGGATTTGCTTTGGCGTAGGTGTAATAGGCTTCGTCCAGTATTACGAGGACATCTTTCGGAACTTTGGCCATGAACGCTTCGAATTCGGATCGGGTGAAGATGGTCCCGGTCGGATTGTTGGGATTGGCCAGATAGATGATCCGCGTGCGTTCCGTGATGCGCGCCAGTATCGCGTCCAGATCGAAACAAAAGTTCCTGAGCGGCACTTGAGAGAGCGCGCGATGGTGCTTGTTGGTGTTGACGTAAATGCCGATGAAAGTGCCGGCCGAAGTGAGGACTTCATCCTTTTCATCGGTAAACGCCTTGATCATGTAGCTCAAGAGGGCATCGACACCGGAGCCGCAGATGATACGGTCAGGGGCGAGGCTGTACTTCTCGGCGATTTTTCTCACCAGGTCGTAGGAACCCGGATCGACATAGCGGAAAGATTCACTCAGCGCCTTACGAACGGCTTCCATCGCCTTGGGGGATGGTCCATGCGGGTTCTCGTTTGACGCCAGTTTGACGATTTTGCTCAGGTTTTTCTCGCGGGCGAGTTCCTCGATCGGCTTGCCGGCGATATATGGCTGAAGCGTCTGTATATGACGGGGAATCGGAATCATGACAGCGGAGCCTCCACTACGGCGTCGATCATGTACGTTACCTGTGGGTCCACGCTATTTCGGCAACCACGACTGCGAATAATTCGGGTCAATAGTGGCTTTCACGTTCAGCGTCGGTCGCAAAGGAAGAAACGTATCGACCATCACCGCGTATTCTTCGGTTTCTTTCGCGCCGAGGGAAGCCTCGGTCTTTCCCGGCTGCGGACCATGGGGCATGCCCGATGGATGCAGCGTGATCGACCCTTCCTCGATGCCGGCGCGGGACATAAAATCCCCTTCAACATAATACAATACTTCGTCGCTGTCACAATTTGAATGCCAGTACGGGACCGGGATAGCGTCCGGGTGGAAATCAAACGGGCGCGGACAGAAATTACACAACACGAAATGTCCGGTTTTGAAGGCGAGGTGAGTCGGCGGAGGAAGATGCAGCTTGCCGACTTTGGGATTGTAATCCTTGATGTTGAACGCGTACGGATAGTGAAAACCATCCCACCCGACAACATCGAACGGGTGAGAATGCATGAAGTATTCGAAATAGCGATTCCCGCCCTTGACGATCAGGCCGAACTTGCCGACTTCGTCTTTCGGCTCGGTGAATTCAGGAATCTTGAATTCGCGCTCGGAGTAAGGGGCGCTTTCATCAAGCTGGCCGTACTCATTGCGGAAATGTTTCGGAATATCGTACGGCGATTCGCTCTCGACAATCAAGAATTTGTTCCGCTTGAAATTATCAAACGTGAATTGATACGGAATACCCTTGGGGATAATGATCTGGTCGCCGGGTACGAACGGGATCTTGCCATATTCGGAATAGAAGACGCCGGTACCGTAGTGCACGAAGACATATTCGTTGGCATAGGCATTCTTGAAGAAGAGATCGGTGTCTTCGGTGATGTCGGCGGTATAGATAGCGCAGCCGGCGTTGTGCAGGAACATGTTTCGGCCGGTGATGTAGTTTCCCTTGCCGGTAAACTTGTTGGTGAAGCAGTGGTAGAATTGCAACGGTGCTTCGGGCCAGAGGACATCCTTGTGGAGGGGGACTTCTTTGATTTCGTGAATAGCGTTCGGCATGTGGATGTGGTACTTGTTGGAATAGACACCGGAGAAGCCGAGTGTCGAGTACAGTTCTTCGCGATAAAGGGACTTGCCGTCCGGTTTGTAGAACTGCGTGTGCCGTTTGCGCGGGATTTGTCCCAGTTTATGGTAGAAGGGCATTGACCTGGTCCTTTGCCTTGAGTGTTACCGTCGGACCGGGGCGACAGGTGCGCCGACCCGACGAAGTCCTAGTTCTTAACAGGCCGGCATAGTCGGCTGATATTCACGATCCAGATTTCCACGGAGCTTCTGATCAAGCTCGATGGATTCAAACAGAGCCTGGAAATTCCCTTTGCCGAAGCCGACAGATCCGCCGCGGCGCTGAATGAATTCAAAGAAAAAGGTCGGGCGATCGCCGATCGGCTTGGTGAACAGCTGAAGCAGATAGCCGTCTCCTTCGATATCGCACAAGATGCCGTGCTTTTGAAGGTCAGCGATATCCTCTTCGATCTTGATGTCGTCCCGTTTGCGAAGGGCATCGTAATACGTATCCGGCACGACCAGGAATTCAACGCCGTTCTTCCGTAATGCACTGATTGCTTCGACGATGTTATCAGTGGCGATGGCGATATGCTGGACGCCGGAGCCCTGATAGTGCTCGATATATTCTTCAATCTGTGACTTCTTCAGTCCTTCGAATGGTTCGTTGATGGGATTGCGAATCTTGTTCCCGTGGCTGCGGACGACTTTAGAGAGGAGGGCTGAATACTTGGTGCCGATATCGCCGGCCTTGAAATCGACAAAGGTCTCAAACGCCATGGTCTGGTTGAAATAGTCGGCCCAGAGGTTCATTTCGTTTTCGCGGACGTTCCCCACGATGTGATCGATATTAATAATGTGGGTATCATGCGCATCGAACGAGACATTCTGCAGGGGTTTGCAGAAACCGGGGCGCATGGTCTGGTCGTAATGGTCGCGGTTGACATAGACCAGTTCGGTGTCGTCGTACAGACGGATCGCGGCTTCTTCGACATACCCGTGATGGTCTTCGATTTTGTGCGGTCGGGTCACCATGACGGCGCCGTGATGGGTGGCATAGCGAAAGGCCTTGTCGACATCGTCAACTTCAACTGCCCATCGCTTCACACCATCGCCGTGTTTCTGAACAAAGCCGGCGACGTCGTAGCACGACGGCTGGACTGCCGAGGTGACGACAAACTTGACGCTTCCTTTGGTGAGGTAATACGACACGCGGTCTCTAATTCCGGTTTCCGGGCCGGCGTAGGCTGTGATCTGAAGGCCCAGGGCTCTGGCAAACCAGTAGGCGGTCATCTTTGCGGAGCCGACATAGAATTCGATAAAATCGTACCCTCTAATGCCGAGCGGATCGGCGGAGGGGTGCGACTGTGCTTGTGATGCTGGAGCTGTACTCATCAATCCACCTGTAAACGGGTTGTCCCTTGCGGGTAACTGAATACCTAAAATAGGGTTATCTGAGAGTCTTGGCAAGACCCCCGCTGTCCATTTGTGGTCAGAGTGGGTCGATTTTGCTCCCGACTGGAGCGCTTCGCCCAGTGCCAGTCTCTCTGCGGTAGAACCGCTGCCGAAGGTGGACGGTTCCATATGAGTAGCGCAAATGGGGGGACGAACAAAACCTTGCCGAGCATGGTTTTAAAGGATATATTGGGCCTATAAACTACTTGATCAAGCCCCGGCGGGCGTCCCGAAGTCTGCGGGGTGGGCGAGTACACCACTTTTGATCGATTTTCCGGAGGCAGACAACTATGCCGACCATTTCAGCGTCGACCAAGGAGGCGGAGTTTAGCGGCAATCCGCAGGTCGCCCTTCTCCCTAATCACCTTCGACAGTTCATCGTAGAACAGAACCACACCAAATACACTCCGATAGATCATGCGGTCTGGCGCTTTATCATGCGTCAGGCGGTGCATATTCTCCGTGAGAACGCCCATCGCGTCTATTTCAAGGGACTACTTGAGACCGGCATTAATCTGGATCGGATTCCCCGGATCGATGAAATGAACGAGATTCTCGGCAAGATCGGCTGGGGTGCGGTGGCGGTCGACGGGTTCATTCCTCCAGCGGCGTTCATGGAATACCAGGCGTTCAAAGTACTGGTGATCGCCTGCGACATGCGGCAAATCCATCACATCGAATATACTCCGGCGCCGGATATCGTTCACGAAGCGGCAGGGCATGCACCGATCATTGTCGATCTGGAATATGCCGGGTACTTGCAGCGGTTCGGCGAAGTGGGCACGCGGGCAATGTCTTCGAAAAAGGACTTCGAATTGTATGAGTCGATTCGCCGCCTTTCCATTCTCAAAGAAGCACCCTCCACCACACCGGAGCAGATCAAGGAAGCTGAGCAGGATGTTCTTGATCGCCAGGCGAACCTCGGTGCGCCATCGGAAATGGCTCGCCTCAGTCGACTCCACTGGTGGACGGTTGAATACGGACTCATCGGGGATCTGAACAACCCCAAGATCTACGGCGCTGGGCTGCTGTCATCTATCGGTGAAGCAGTTAGCTGCCTCGATGAAGGGGTGAAGAAAATCCCATACACGCTCGATGCGCAAAACTACCCGTTTGATATTACCACCAAACAGCCGCAGCTGTTTGTCACGCCTGACTTTGAACATCTAAATAATGTGCTGAGTGAGTTTGTCGGGCAGATGGCGTATACGGTCGGTGGTGTCTATGGCCTGAAGACGGCTGTGGATTGCGCCAATGTCTGCACCGCCGTCTACTCCTCCGGTCTTCAAGTGTCCGGAATGATTGACAGTTACCTGACCGATTCACACGGACAGCCTTCCTATCTTCACATGACCGGACCTTCGGCCCTGGCGTTCAGTTTCACCGAATTGGAGGGACAGGGGAAAGGATATCACAAAGATGGATTCGGTTCACCTGTTGGGAAGCTGAAGGGAATTGCCGCTCCTTTGGAACTCATGTCGGAAGGAGAGCTTCGGACTCACGGAATACTTGGAGGCAAGGACTGCCGGCTCGAATTCGAAAGCGGCATAATCGTCGCCGGGCGTCTCGAGAGTGCGCTTTTCCGTGATGGGAAATTGCTTCTACTGACCTTCTCCAACTGCACGGTGACCAATGGATCAACCGTGCTGTTCCAGCCGGACTGGGGTGCTTATGATATGGCGGTCGGGGAGAAGATCGTCTCGGTATTCAGCGGTGCGGCGGACAAAGACGCCTACGAACAAATTGCGCTGGTGTCACGAGAGCGGACAATCAAGGTCACCTACGATCAACAGTTGAGAAAACTGCACCATATCTACCAGCACATTCGGGAGATTCGGGACGGCAAGTCGAATGTCGATGGTCTCCGCGGATTGTGGCAGATCCTTCAGGACGAGCACACTGATGACTGGCTGGCATCGGCCGAAATTCTGGAAATTCTGGTCAACCGGGACATGTATCCCCTGCTTCGCAAGGAGATCAAGGGTTGGTTGGAAGAACGAAAAAATAAGGACAAAGAGCTGACCAAGCTGATCGGGGATGCACTCTACCTGATCGATATCAAGTTTGAGCCGCCCAAACACGCGGACTAGAGCCGGCCACCAATAGGGCCTATTACCAGTTCTTCGATCAAGACATCCGGTGGCTGCGCCAGAGCGCCGGCAACCGCATCGGCGACACTTTCCGGCTTCATCATCTGTTCCCGCGGCCAGTTCCCCGGAACATCATTCCAAATTTCAGTATCAGTAGCCGAGGGAAACACGGAGATAACGCGAATACCGCCGGCGCGGAGTTCTTCGCGGATCGATTTCGAAAACCCATCCAGCGCGAACTTACTCATGCAGTAGCTGCTCCATCCGCCAAATCCGGTTCGACCGGCTGAGGAGTTAATATTGACGATGCTCGCCCCTCGGGACATCACCGGTATGAGACCGCGGCAAAGCAGGAATGGAGCGGTGATATTGACAGCGATGGTGTCATTCCAGTCTTCGATTGACTGTTCGACAACCGGCTTCACGTGTGAGACGCCGGCATTGTTAATGAGTACATCGAGCGGCGCTTTGGAGGCCTCCATGACCAGAGCCTGAACCTGGTTTGGGTCAGCAAGATCACAGAGCAATTGGATTACCGACGCACCTTTGGATTTGGCCTCTGCCGCCGTCTTGTTTAGGTCATTCTGATTTCGCCCGGTCAGGATCAGTGTGGTTTCTGGTCCAGCAAGCCTTAGTGCAATGGCTCGTCCGATTCCTCGGCTGGCGCCGGTAATAAGTATCCGCTTCATCTACTATGGCCTTTCGAGGTCACTTCACATTCAAGTCGGTTCGTCTAAGCGTAAACCGGTTGTTGGGGGTTTCCCAGAGCCGCAAACGCGACAATTCAGGGCGTGCGGTTGCCTCGAGTCTATTCCACAATATGCCCACCATATTTTCACTCGTGCTGGGTTTGTCCCTAAAATCAGCGATTTCCAGATCAAGATGCCTATCTGACCATGGGTCAATGGCGGCTCTCATCGAGGCGAGGAGCACATTCAGATCAGCGACAGTGCCGGTACGCTCGTCAATTTTCGAAGTTACTGTTCCTTCGACTTGATACCAGTGCCCATGTCCGGACGGATTATTGCATTTACCGTATGTCTGCAGGTTGGCCCTATCATCCAGCAGCGGACTATGCAGCCGATGGGCGGCATGAAAACCGGTCATGGCGCCGAGCGAAGCACGGCCATCGGCCCGGTACTCAGCGAAAAGGTCGTCCATTTCAAAAAGCTGTACGCGGCGAACCGGTAAAGAGGAACTAAGCTGGTGGAAACAGAACCGGGCGAGCGTCTCAGTGGTAATCGGCTGTCCCTTTAATTCAGGAACTTCAAGGTTCAGGTTCTTATGATCGAGCTTTCCTCGAATCGCTCCGAGCGATGCACGCACAACCCGGCACGCACTGATTAATCCTCTGGCAGGATCGAATGAATCGCCAATGGTGACGCGAAGCCGGTAGTTGTGGCCGTGTCCCAGCGGAGAACTGGCGATGCCGAACAGCGCGCGGTTCTCCTCGTCGCTCACGTGCGGCGAGAAGGTCCGTCTTGCGGCGGAGAAAAGCACCCAGCAATCCCGCTCAACCTCGCCGGTCGCATAGGCAGTTGCTCCGCTGGCAGGAGGGGCCTCGATATGGCAGGCTACCGGTTTGCCGGTTTGGTCACTGAACAGCGGAATTGCCTCAGCGAGGAACTGCTGCGCCAGGTTTTCCAGAGTTGGGGGGATTTGATTGAATGGCGGCGTGTCGCTGTTGAGAAACTTGTGATCATAGCGACCGTCGACGATAGATTTGAACCGTTCCTTGATGGTGGTGACATTGATGAGCATGCCTGTGGCGGGATCGACCGGGCCATGGAAAATCAACGTCACGACAACATTGAATCCGGTGCCGTACCGTCCGCCCCGGTTCGAGCCGAAATAGGCATCATTGTCAAATGGAGAAAGATCGGCGCGCTCCAGTCGAAGCGATGCCGAGAATTCGAACCGTTTGCTGACCGTCAGGTACACTAGCTCGCCCCTCCGGTAAACCTATTTAATGAGGCTGAAGAATTCCGCCCGGGTGGCGTTGTTATCGCAGAAGTCGCCGAGGATACAGGATGTCTTCATAACCGAATTCTGCTTCTGAACGCCGCGCATCATCATGCAGAGGTGCTGAGCCTCGATCACGACCGCGACCCCGTGCGCCTGCGTATATTTCATTACCGTTTCGGCGATCTGGTTGGTCAGGCGCTCCTGCAATTGCAGGCGTCGGGCAAATATGTCAACGATGCGTGCCACTTTTGAGAGGCCAAGAACCTTCTTGTTGGGAAGATAGCCGACATGGCACTTGCCGATAAACGGAAGCAGGTGATGCTCACACATCGAGTACATTTCGATATCCTTGACCAGGATCATCTCCTTGACGTCGGCGTCGAACAACGCATTGTTGATCACTTCGGCAACATCCAGTTTGTATCCATGGGTGAGAAACTCCATGGCCTTGGCGGCGCGCTGCGGGGTGTCCCGGAGACCGTCGCGATTGATATCCTCGCCGATATTGACCAGGAGCTGTCTATAGAGTTCTTCCATGGTATTTCCTTCTTCAGAATGTAGTCGTCGGCAGTGGCCGTTAGTCCAAACATAGGGTCTAACACCGAGCCGGCGCAATCGGTTTCAGACGAAATGAAAAAGGGCGCCAATTGAGGCGCCCACGAGGGAAACGAGACGGGAATCGACTCAGCTACCTCACCGGGGCGTCGCTTCTGGCATCTTCGCGGTGATGGCGGACGATATTGCCGTCAATCATATAGATAACATCCTGGGCGATGTTGGTCGTATGGTCGGCGATTCGTTCCAGCTGGCGGGAAATCGCCAGGAAATTAATGTAGCAGTCAATATGGTCAGGGTCCCGGCGGATGCGCTCTTCGATTCGCGCATATGTCTCGCGATTCAAAGCATCGACATCATCGTCGGATGCGCAGACCGAATTGGCCAGCACCGGGTCGAGCGTGACCAGGGCATCGAGCGCTTTGTGCAGCATGTGCTGGGCAAGCGATGCCATGCGGGGCATATCGAAGGGGACCGTAAGAGGTTCTCGTTGAGCCAGGTAGATAGCCCGCTCGGCGATATTGACCGCCAGATCGCCGATGCGCTCGAGGTCGTTGTTAATTTTGAGAACCGCTATGATAAAGCGAAGATCGTTGGCGACCGGTTGATGAAGCGCGAGGGTCTTGAGACACTCCTCTTCGACTTCCACTTCGAGATCATCGATATCGAAATCCCGATCGATCACTCGCTGGGCCAGCTTGGCATCGCGGTCGGCAATCGACTTCACCGCCTTCTGGAGGTTATCTTCAACCACCGCGCTCAAAGTAAGAATCTGCTTCTTGAGTCGCTCAATTTCACGCTGAAGGTGCAGAGCCATGGATTAGAGAATGTCCTTTCTCAACCGAACCGACCGGTGATGTAATCTTCGGTTCGTTTCTTAGTGGGCTTGGTGAAGATCATCTTGGTTTCACCTGACTCGACCATGTGTCCTTCGTAGAAGAAGGCAGTCGTGTCGGAAACGCGGGCAGCCTGCTGCATGTTGTGGGTGACGATCACGATCGTATAGTTCTTACGCAGTTCCGCGATCAGGTCTTCGATCTTGGAGGTGGAGATCGGATCAAGCGCCGAGGCCGGTTCATCCATGAGGAGAACTTCGGGTCTGACGGCAAGAGCTCGCGCGATGCAGAGACGTTGCTGCTGGCCCCCGGAGAGGAGATAGGCGTTCTTGTCGAGCTTGTCTTTGACCTCATCCCACAGGAAGGCGGACTTAAGGGCGTCCTCGACCGCCTCGGTCACGAAGCGCTTGTCTTTGATGCCGTTTACGCGAAGGCCGTAGGCTACGTTGTCAAAGATCGACTTGGGAAACGGATTCGACTTCTGGAATACCATCCCGACACGAGTTCGGACGACCGAGACATCGCGCACTTTGTAGATATCGGTCTGGTCGAGCAGGATCGTCCCTTCCATCCGTGTGCCGGGAATGGTCTCATTCATGCGGTTCAGGGTGCGAAGGAAGGTCGACTTGCCGCAGCCGGATGGTCCAATCAGGGCGGTGACCTGATTTATGGCAATTTCCAATGAGACGTCATGCAGCGCCTGATGTTTGCCGTAGAAGAAATTGAGATTCGCCGCACTCATTTTGGGAGCGGGAGGTGCGGGGGCCGGTTGAATTATCCGGGTGATGGTATCGTCTTGTTCGGTATTCATGTGCGTTTTTCCGTTGTCGTTATGCACTGACACGCCTCATACGTATGCGTGAGCGGAGAACAATGCCGACCAAATTGAGCAGGAAGGTCAGCGCCAGGAGAACGAGCACCGTTCCATAGAGGATCGGCTTGGTTTTCTCGACATCGGGCGACTGGGTCGCCATGACGTAAACGTGATATCCAAGGACCATGAACTGGTCGTTGAGTTTCGTTGGCAGGTACGGTAAATAATACGCCGCGCCGGTGAACATGATGGGAGCAACTTCGCCGGCTCCTCGTCCGACCGCCAAGATGCCGCCGGTGAATATCCCGGGGAGTGCCTGCGGGATGACGATTCTCCAGATGGTCTGAAGTTTGGTCGCGCCAAGAGCGTAACTGGCTTCCTTGAGTTCACGCGGGATGGCGCGGAGGGCTTCTTCAGTTGAGACGATTACCACCGGCAGAGTGAGCAAAGCCATGGTGAGGGCTGCCCAAATGAGAGCAGGCTGACCCCAGACCGGTCGGCCACCATCGTAAAATAATTTGTCCATTCCGGACCCGATGAACCCGATGAAGAACCCCAGGCCAAACAGCCCGAAGACAATCGATGGAACGCCGGCGAGATTGTTGATCGCCATGCGGATCAATCGTGTAATGGCAGAATTGGGGTTGGTGTATTCCTGCAGGTAAATAGCGGTCATCACGCCTACCGGCACCACGGCAATGACCATCAGGATCACCAGGAGCAGGGTGCCGAAAATGGCCGGGAATATCCCGCCCCCTTCCATTCCGTTTTCCGGCGGACTGCTGAGAAATGTCCAACTGATTGTGCCAAGTCCTCCAATGAGAACATTGCCGACAATGATCGCCAGCATCGCCAGGATGATAACGACAGCCGAGAGCATCAGCACTTTGGGGACAATCGCCTTCCCCTTGGGGGCAAGTGTCAACGGAGCCAGAATATTTGCCGTGTCGTGCTCGGAGGAACGAGTGAGGCTCATGAACTCCTCCCTTGGATCCGCTCTTTCAGGCGATGCAAGACCACATCTCCACCCAGATTGATTATGAAGGTGAAGACAAAGAGCAGAGTCCCGATGAAGAACAGCACACTATAGTGTGCACTGCCAAAGACCACTTCGGCGAGTTCAGCGGCAATGGTAGCGGAGAATGTGCGAATGGAATCGGTCATACTTCCCGAGACAATTGCGGCGTTGCCGGAAGCCATGAGGACGATCATCGTTTCCCCAATCGCGCGGCCAAATCCGAGGATGATTCCGGCGGCTATACCGGGTAGGGCGGCCGGGAGGACCATGGTGAGGGAGACTTGCCACGGAGTGGCTCCAAGAGCGGTGGCAGCATCCCGCAAAGAACTGGGGACCGCGGACATGGCATCTTCGGCGATTGTGAAGATCACCGGAATGACAGTTATGCCGAGCGCGATCCCGGCGTTGAGGGCATTCAATCGATAAGTTAAGCCAAAGGTATTCTGTAATATTGTTGCCAGTACAATCAGCGCAAAGAATCCGAGCACGACCGATGGAAGCCCTGCCAATAGTTCAATTGTTGGTTTGATTATCTCTCGCGTTCGCCGTGAGGCAAACTCCGAGACATAAATTGCGGAGAGCACTCCAAGCGGTGCAGCGAACAGCATGGCGATCAACGCAGCTTTCAACGTTCCGATCAAGAGCGGCATGAGGGAGAATTTGGGCTGATCCGAATTCGGCTGCCAGACCCACGCAGGATCTTCGTCTTCGTAAAACGGCTGTTTGAAAGTCAGCTTGTCGATACTGGCTTCCTGGCGAATTGAAGCATCGGTGAAAAGGGGAATGGACTCCTTGAAAATGAATACGAATATTAGCAGGATTGCCAACAGGGCGCCATAGGCGCAGAACGATATCGCCTTCTCACCGAGAAACTCCCGGATGCGTGACTTCGGCTTGAATTTCAGTGGTTTCATCACCCGGGGCTATTTCACCATATTCTTGACTGCAATGTCCTTTGGCAGCGGAATGTAGTCTATTCCTTCGGCAATCTTCTGTCCTTCGGGTGAGAGCGCCCAGTTCAACAGGTCTTTGAGATCACCGGACGGTGTGCCGTTGAAGAACCAATACAACTCGCGCGAGATCGGGTAGGTGCCGTTGGTGACGGTGGTGATCGACGGTTCCACTGCGGCACTGGTGTCGGTCATCTTGACGGCCGCCGCTTTGACGTTGGATTCCCAGGCGATACCTCCGTACCCAATGCCGTTGGGATCTTTCGACACCGCGTTGACCACTGAAGCAGTCCCGGGAAGATTCTGTGCCTGCGGAGCGTAGTCCATCCCTTTCATGACATGCTCTTTGAAGAAGGCGTAGGTGCCGGAGTTGTTCTCGCGGCTATAGAGAATGATTTGGGCATCGTTGCCGCCGACATCTTTCCAATTGGTCAGCTTGCCGGTGTAGATGTTTTTCAACTGCGGCAGGGTCAGTTCCTTGACCGGATTGGCCTTGTTAAGGAATACCGCGATTCCATCGAGGGCGACCGCCACGCGAAACGGCTTAATCCCCTTGTCTTCGGCCATCTTGTATTCCTTGGGCTGCATGTCGCGCGAGGCTTCGCACACATCGGTCGAACCGTTGATCAGTGCGGCAATACCGGTTCCACTTCCGCCACCGGACACCTGGACGGTAATCGCTTTGTGGGTCTTCATATATTCTTCGGCCCAGCGCTGTCCAAGACGAACAAGCGTGTCGGACCCTTTGATCGTGATCGTTCCACCAGCTACCGCGACACTAAATGCTACGGCGGCCAGGGCCAGAACTGTAAGCAGTTTTCTCATTGCGAATTTCTCCTCATGCAACGCAGCGGTTGTTTCGATTATCTCTTCCTGAGAGCATTTCCCCGGTGATGACACCGAGTACCACGTACGTTTAACAATACAGACTATTCGGGCGGCGTTACATGTTGGTTAATCAATTGTTAGGATTTGGTTAGTCGCTAACGTGATGAGGGGCAGCCGGTTGGAAAGAAAAAGGGGCGGCTCGGCCGCCCCTTGGTGAACGATTGGATTCTATTTGACGGGGAAGTACCCGACCTGTGTGACAACTTGCTGTCCGGCATCGGAAAGAACGAAGTCTACCAGCTTCTTCATTTCGCCGGTCGGCTTGTTGCGGAGATACCAGAAGAGATAGCGTGAGAGCGGATACTTGCCGCTCTTTACGTTCTCAGCTGTCGGCTCAAAGCCGGGGCTCTTGTCGTCTGCCTTGAGCAGAGCATACTTCACACCCTTGGCATATGCGGCGCCACCGTAACCGATTCCAAGTTTGTCCTTGGCGACCGCGTTGACGATGGCAGCGGTACCGGGAAGGGTCTGTGTCTGCGCTGCGAAGTCTTTCCCCTTGAGCACATTGTCCTTGAAGAAGGTGTACGTGCCGGAGCTGTTCTCGCGGCCGTACAGAATGATCTTGGCATCGTTACCGCCGACATCTTTCCAGTTGGTGACTTTGCCGGTGTAAATCTCTTTGAGCTGTGCGACAGTCAGTTCCTTGACCGGGTTCTCATCATTGAGGTAAACAGAGAGTCCGTCGCGTGCGACCGGGATTTCGACACCCGGTGAATTGAAGCGCTCTTTGAGCTTGTCGATCTCCGCCGGTTTGATCGGTCGGGAGGCTTCGCAGATATCGGTCGTGCCGTTGATGAGGGCCGCGATGCCCACGCCTGACCCGCCACCGGTCACCTGTATGACAGTGGTGGGATTGGCGGTCATATACTGCTCTGCCCAGCGCTGGCCGAGGAGCAACATCGTGTCTGAACCTTTTACCGTGACGTTTTCGGCAGCGCCGATCGTCAGGCCGGTGGCCAGGGCAAGGATCGCCAGGCCCATCAGGCTCCAGGTGATCTTTGATTGCAATCTATGCTTCATTTCATTTCTCCTGTTATGGTCAACTTAGATAGTGTATTGGAACTGCAGCGTGAAGCGGTTCCGCTTCACATTGTCTTTGTACTTCGAGAAGGTGGACTTCCCGGCCAGCGTCTGCGCGACATCGTACGCGGCAGTGATGCGAACGTTGGCATCGAAGAAATAGTGGAATGCGGCCGAGTAGGTTCCGACAGCATCGTTGACACCATCGGCATTCGGGTCCCAGTAGTCATATCGAAGCGCGGCGCCGAATTTGGTGCCGAGGTTTTGTGAAAGCCAAAGGTACCAGCCCTGTTCGGTCAATCCCTTGTCGCGGGCGCCATAGAATTCGCCTCGGATACCGGTTCCGCCGACCGGGAGGATATCGAGATAGAGCTGGGCATCGAAGCCGACGCGATTCTTCTCATATTCGATTCCCGGCTTGGCAGCGACCGCAGCCTTGGGGGCGGTGGTGGTTGTTTCTCCCGAATCGATTATGCGGTTGGCGTTGGCATCATACCATGTGGTGGAACCGGGGACTGCGGCCACGGCCGGTGTTCCGGGAACAAAGGTCTTGCCGAAGTAGGTAGAGAATCCGACATCGAGCTTACCCAGTTTCGCTTTGGCGCGACCGACGAAGTCCTTCGGCTTGGTTGGATCAAACCAGGTGTTGCGGGAATCTTCGATCCCGTAGCCGTTTAGAACGCCGACATTTACCTGGAGATACTTGGGAGCATTCCAGGTGAGATTGAGTCCGCGATCACGTTCCCCTTTGAAGAGGTTGTTCTCCGCAAGGCTGCGTTCGGGGAAATCCCGTTTCGATGAGGAGTATTCGATTTCGTAGCCAAACGGGATATTGAACTGACCGGCGGTCATGGTGAAGACGTTGTCCTTGAAGTGATGGTTCAATTCCGCATACGCTTCTTTGAGTGAGACGGTGTTCTTGGAGGCGTCGAAATAGATCACGTATTTGCTGGACTGGTTCGGCTGGAACGTAAACTTGATTCGGCCCCGCCGGATATAGAAGTTGTTTGCATTCGGGTTGTTTGAGGCGGTTGTGGTCGACGCTCCGGCTGACTTGGACGTGTCGTTGTACTCGTAACGGAACTGCAGATAGCCGGAGGCTTTCAGCCCCTTGAGGATGGCGACATCGCCGTTGAGCGTATTCAGGTTCTCAGAAATGCCGTCCAGGCGATCCTTGATCTCCTGTGGTGTGAGGGTACTGTCTGAGGTGCCTTGTGCCGAGAGGCGCGATGCTCCCACCAGGAGCAGCAACGCCAGCAAAGCGAGTGCTTTGTGTTTCATCTTCCCTTTGTGACTCCATACTATGCGGCCTTGGTTGCCGCGGTTACCAAGTGAACTGTAGTCGCTTTCAATTCACGTCCAACCGGGCTCTCCATCAAACCGATTGATCGTGTCGTACACGTGCTATAACACATGTTCGAGTGGTGAAAGTGCTTGTGGAGAATTAGGATTCTGTTAGATGATCGATATGATTCGATTAATAGAAATCGGGGAAACCGGACAGAATTGGAGTCGGACCTGGCGTAACATTGTGCCTGTCACGCTGCTTCCCCCGGAATAGGGAGATAGATTCTAAAGACGCTTCCCTGACCAACGGTTGATTCGACCGCCACTCGGCCGCCGTGCGCCAGTACGATATGCTTCACGATGGCCAGGCCAAGGCCGGTGCCGCCCAACGAACGGCTCCGTGCTCTGTCTACTCGGTAGAACCGCTCCCAGAGGCGGGGGAGATGTTCCCGCGGAATGCCGCAGCCGTGGTCTCTGACCGAAACGACTGCCTCGCCGTTGATTGCGTTCACTTCCACTTCAATAGCGCCGCCGGACTCGGAGTACTTTATGGCGTTGTCGAGCAAATTAACGACGGCCTGTTCGAGGAGTACAGGGTTCCGTCGCACGATGATGACCGGTTCGCCAACGATTGAGATGCTGACTGAGCGATCTTTGGCTTTTGGTCCGCAGGCCTGTACGGCGGAGCTGACAATCTCCAGGAGGCTCCCCGGTTCGAGCACGATTTCCGCTCGTTCCGCTTCAAGCTCAATGCGTGAGAGGGCAAGGAGATCTTCGATGATCGCGTTCAGGCGATCAACATGTTTGGAGATGATCGCCAGGAATCGTTCGGCATCGGCCGGATCACTCACGGCGCCGTCCTGCAGAGTCTCGACAAACCCCTTGATCGATGTGATTGGGGTCTTGAGTTCGTGGGAGACATTGGCGACAAAATCCCGGCGCACAGATTCCAGCTTCTTCAGTTGAGTTATGTCATGGAGTACCAGAAGCGCGCCAAGGCTGCGCCCTTCGGCGTCTTTGAGCACTGTACCGTGGGCCTGGAGGTGCAGTTCACCGTTCTCAGAGAGGATCACAGTCGCGTTTACCGTTCGACCGGTGCGAATCGTTTCCGACACAAGGTCCTGAAGGTCAACATTGCGGACGACTTCCTGTATGGTCTTTCCGACCGCTTCCGAAGGGAGGATTCCGAACAGCTGGGAAGCGGTCCGATTGAAGCTCATGATTCGTTCACTGGTGTCAACAGCGAGTACCCCTTCGACCATACTTGCCAGGATAGCATCCTGTTCATTGGTCTGGCGGGTGATCGTCTTGATCCGGTCGTCGAGTTGTTTGGCCATCTCGTCCATTGCTTCAGCCAAAGGAGCAAGCTCATCGGCATCGGGGATCACCACCCGGCTGTTGAGGTCGCCTCGGGCGAAACGCTCGGCATCGGCGCGAAGGTCCTGAATTGGCTGGCTGATCTGACGTGCGACAAGAATGCCGATGACCACCGAGAGGAGCATGACAATGACACCGATGACGAGGAAGTCGAAACGAGCGTTGGCGGTCGAGCTGCCAATAGACTCCAGTGACTGACCGATCCGAAGAATCCCGGTTGTCGTCCGGTTTGTTACGAGGGGGACGGCAACAAACAGAAACTCCCCGTTGGTTTCCCGGTTGAACCGCCGGTCAAAACCCGTTTCTCCTCTAATCGCCTGGGCAAGTTCCGGACGCTGCCCGGGGCTTGCGGCTGAGCCGATATCGCTTTCGGAAGACGCAAGTGGAGTGCCATCCGGGAGAAAGACCGACACTCGTGCCAACGTGGCATTTGCTATCTCGTGCGAAACTCGTTGAAGCGAAGCGGTGTCGGGCGGATTCAGGAACGGGGTGAATCGATCGGTCAGGAGCCGGCACCGGATAGCCAATTCCTGGCGCGCCTGATCTATAGAGGTCTGCTTAATGAGTCGATTGGTGTACCAGAGCGTGGCTGCCAGTGACAGCAGCATGATGAAGAGATAGAAGACAAGGAACTGTCGAAATACTTTCCGTCGTCGCATCCTATTCCTTGAATCGGTAGCCGACACCCCGAACCGTCTCGACATACTTGCCGAACGGTCCAAGCTTGCGCCGCAAACCGACAATCTGCACATCGACCGAGCGATCAGTCACCAGCACATCATCGCCGCGAATGTCATTCACAATCTGATAGCGGGTGAAAACCCAGCCGGGTCTTCGTGCCAGAAGCTGGAGTATCTTGAATTCCGTAAAAGTCAGGTCGATCGGTTTCCCTTTGGCGGTCACTTCGTGCCGTCCCGGATGGATGGTCAATTCATGGATACTGACGGTGGCTTCTTCTGTACCGGAAGGCTTGGCCTTGCGGCGCAGAATGCTCCGCACTCGTGCGACGAGGACTTTGGGGCTGAACGGCTTGGTGATGTAATCGTCCGCTCCCAGTTCAAGCCCGGTGACGACATCGGATTCCTCACCCTTGGCGGTCAGCATGACGATCGGGATATGCTGGGTCTTGGGATCGGCTTTGATCAGTTTGCAGATTTCGAGCCCATCGATGCCGGGCAACATAAGATCAAGTACGATGAGGTTGGGGAGCTTGGCTTTGGCGGTCCGGAGACCATCTTCTCCAGATGCCACACAGCTGATTTGATATCCCTCTTTCGTTAGATTGTAGTTAACGAGTTCCTGGATATCTTCATCATCCTCAATAACAAGTACGCTCTCTCTGGCCATTTCTCTCCTCGGTTTGTGAGGGGTTACGATTGTCTCTTTTGTAACGACCACAAACGAGCGTCCGGATGTTTGATTCTGGTTAGACTCCGGTGAGACTTTCGCGAACATGAGGTCTCCCATTAGTCTGCCGGACCGGAACGTCGCCGCAAATATAGCTGATTGTGGGATCGAAAGACAAGCTTTGTGCGGCCGCCGGTTAAGTTCCTGAGAACCGATTCCGCGAGGCCGTGCGTTGCCAATTTCTCGTTGACAGACAACCGTTTGTACGACATTTTAGCACCGGCCTGCCGTGGGGCCACATCCGCATTCCGGCGGAATCAGACCACCCGGCGGCCAAGAGGAAGTGCTGGTCGCGGAACCATCGAAAAAGGACCGTTTCATGAAAAAGTTCTCCCTTCTCATTCTGCTCCTTTGCCTGGCTCTCATTGCCGGCTGCGGCCAGCAAGGAGCAAAGGTCGTCAAAGTTGCTTTGGTCTGTCCGCTGACCGGCGATGACGCCGCCCATGGACAGGGGATGAAGAGAGGATTTACCCTGGCGATTGAAGACGCCAATGCGGCCAAGAAGCTCGGCGACATCAAGATCGAAATGGTAGCATTCGACGATCGATCTGACCCGAAAGAGGCAGTCACTATTGCCAACCAGATCATTTCCGACCCTCAGATTATCGGCGTGGTGGGGCATCTCAACAGCGGCTGCTCGATTCCGGCCAGCCAGATTTACAACAAGCGCAACCTCGTCCAGATCACACCTGCATCGACCAACCCAAAACTGACCCAACAGGGATTCAAGAATGTGTTCCGCATTTGCGGTACTGATGATGTCCAGGGGAGTTTCTGCGCCCTCTATGCCTTCGACACCCTCAAGTACACCAATGTCGCCATCATTCATGACAAGACTGCCTATGGCCTCGGGTTGGCCGAGGAATTCCAGAAGTCATACTTAGCGACGGGTGGACAGGTCATCAGTTTCGATGGCATCGACCGTGGCGATAAGGATTTCAAAGCGCTCATTACCCGGATTAAGAGTTCATCCCCGCAGATGGTGTTCTTCGGCGGGCTGTACGCCGAAGGGGGATTGATTTCCAAGCAGATGAAGGAACTTGGTTTGGCGGTACCGCTCATGGGCGGCGACGGCATTTTGACCAATGAATTCCCACGGATCGGCGGATCATCGACCGAAGGGGATCTCGCCACTATGGTTGGCTATCCGCCGCAGAAGCTCCCGGATGCCGCCGACTTTCTGGCGCGCTATGCAGTGCGATTCCCCGGTGAAGATGTCCAGCCGTATGACCCGCTTACCTACGAAGCAGCGATGCTGCTCTTGACCGCCTACATTAATGCCGGGCAGGACAAAGAGAAATTGATACCGGCAGTGGCGGCGATCGAGTACAAAGGGATTCTGGGAGCGACATCGTTCAGTGAAAACGGCGACAGTAAGAACAAGCTGGTCAGCATGAACCGCGTGACCAACGGTCGTTTTGAATATTACGAGCACGGTAAATAGCCGGCGTTCATGTTCATCGAATTCGTCCAGCAGATCATCAACGGCCTGACCCTGGGGAGCATCTATGCGCTCTTCGCCCTGGGGTACACCATGGTGTACGGGGTGCTGTTGATGATCAATTTCGCCCACTCGGAAATCTTCATGGTGGGCGCCTATATCGGATTTTTCGTTCTCGCGTTTCTTCCCACCATCCTTCCGCCCGTCATTGCGATCTATCTGGTTGTAGCCATTCTGATTGCACTTGTCGGCACCGGGGTACTCGCAGTTGGGATCGAGCGGTTTGCCTACCGGCCGCTTCGCCATGCCCCGCGCCTTGCACCGCTCATCAGCGCGATTGGCGTCTCCATTTTCTTGCAGAATTTCGTCATGCTTACGGCGGGAGCCGAGTCGCGCCCCTACCCGGAGACGGTGGCGGTATCGCAGATGGAGTTTGCGGGCATTCGAATTAACTCCCTGCAGATTCTGATATTTGGACTTTCGATTGCCCTGATGGTGATCTTGCATCTCTTCGTTACTCGCACAAAGACCGGCAAAGCAATGCGGGCAGTGGCACAGAACCACATCGTGTCTCAGCTGATGGGGATAAACACCAACACCATCATCGCGATCACATTCCTGATCGGCGGTGGTCTTGGTGGCGTGGCCGGTGTGTTGAATGGGCTGTACTACGGTTCCATCAAGTACAACATGGGATTCTTGCCCGGGATCAAGGCGTTTACGGCCGCGGTGCTGGGTGGTATTGGCAATATCAAGGGTGCCATGTACGGCGGGTTTATTCTGGGTGTGCTTGAATCTCTCTCGGCCGGCTACATATCGTCGGAATACAAAGATGTCATCGCCTTTGTTGTGCTGATTCTTGTCCTCTTGTTCCGTCCAACCGGTCTCTTTGGTGAAGCGGTCACGGAGAAGATATGACCACACGCACGCGAATTATCTATCTGGTTGCGATCGTGGCGCTGCTTCTGTTGCCGCTGGTACTGCAGGGGATGGGGAATTACTATGTCATCCATGTCGCCAGTCTGGTCGGCATTTACTGCATACTCAATCTGGGACTGAATATCACGATTGGATTCACCGGACTTCTCGATCTCGGGTTCATGGCGTTTTATGCCCTGGGAGCATATGCCGCCGCATTGCTGAGTATTGCGGGAGTGTCGTTCTGGCTGATATTGCCGATCTGTGTCGCATTTGGCGGAGCGGTGCGCTTTATGATTGGCGCGCCGGTGTTACGATTGCGCGGGGATTATCTGGCGATCGTCACGCTCGCATTTGGTGAGATTACTCGCTTGGTGGCAAACAACATGGTCGGCGTTACCAATGGTCCAAAAGGACTGCCGGGGGTCGGAGATAGAATCAGCGAGATCAGTTTCTTTGGCTTGATCTTCAAGGAAGATATCCAGTTTTACTACCTGATATTCTTCTTCGTCCTGCTCTCAATAGTCGTGACCTATCGGCTGGAACATTCGCGCATCGGTCGCGCCCTGGTTGCCATTCGCGAAGACGAACTGGCGGCCGAATTGAGCGGTATCAACGTGGCGCGAGTCAAGATCATCGCCTTTACCCTGAGCGGCATGTTCGGCGCGTTGGCCGGGGCAATTTACACCCACTGGATCGGATTTATTACTCCGGAAATGTTCACGTTCTGGGAGTCTGTCCTCCTCGTAGCTATGATTGTGGTCGGGGGAATGGGGAATATTGCAGGGGTCTTACTTGGGACTGTCCTGCTGGTAGGCATTCCCGAAGTTCTCCGCGCCAGTCTGGGAACCAAATTCGTTGATTATCGAATGCTCTTATTCGGGATTGCGATGATCCTGGTGATCATCTTCCGCACCCAGGGGCTGTTGCCCTCGAAACGCCGATCCATGGAACTCCAGTCCGAGGAATAAACCTGCTGTGAAACTCGATGTTCGCAATTTGTCCAAGCAGTTCGGCGGCCTCAAGGCGCTCTCTGATGTTTCCTTGAGCGTAGGGGAGGATGAGGTGCTGGGATTGATCGGACCAAACGGTGCAGGGAAATCGACCTTCTTCAATGTCGTCACCGGTGTGTACGTGCCGGAGTCGGGAGAAGTCCGCTTCAATGACACTCTCCTCAACGGGATGGCATCGCACAGTGTGGTTCAGCTTGGGATTGCGCGGACATTTCAAAATCTTCGCCTCTTCAACGCCATGACTGCCTGTGAAAATGTCATGGTCGCGCGGCATTGCCGGAGTAAGGCTGATGTCGGTGCGGCGCTCCTGAGAACAGCCGGTTTTCGCACCGAAGAAAAGTGCACCGCTGACAAGGCAAAAGAGATTCTGGATTTTGTCGGGCTGATCAAGTTCGGCAATGAATTGGCAAGAAACTTACCCTACGGCTACCAGCGTCGACTCGAGATCGCACGGGCGCTGGCAACCGATCCGAAATTGCTTCTGCTGGATGAACCAACAGCCGGGATGAATCCAAATGAGTGCAATGAACTGATCGCGCTTGTGCAGAAGATTCGCCAGAAGGGAATTTCGGTGATCATTATTGAACACCGGATGCAGGTGGTGATGTCTCTTTCCGACCGTGTGGCGGTACTGGATTACGGTCAGTTGATAGCCGAAGGGAAACCGTCAGAAGTACAAGCCAATCCGAAAGTGATTGAAGCGTATCTGGGAGCAGGATAAACGGGTATGTTGCTCGAAGTTGACAATATCGCAATCGCCTACAATAAGATTGAAGCCCTCAAAGGGGTGTCACTGACCATGAATGAGGGGGAGATTGTCGCGATTATCGGAGCAAATGGTGCAGGTAAGACGACCCTCATAAATACGATCTCCGGGATACTTCATCCATACCAGGGACAGGTTCGCTTTCACGGCGAACCAATCAGCCAGCTTCCAGCCTATCAGGTTGCGCGCAAGAGAATCATCCAGGTGCCGGAAGGGCGAAAGGTGTTCAACAAACTGACAGTGCTTGAGAATCTGGAAATGGGGGCATTCGCCAACTCCGACAAGAAGTGGATTGCCGACAATATCCAACTGATGCAGGAGCTGTTCCCGATTCTGAGTGAGCGCCGCGGCCAGCCGGCCGGAACACTAAGCGGGGGAGAGCAGCAGATGCTGGCTATCGCCCGTGGACTGATGGGAAATCCGGAGCTGCTGATGTTCGATGAACCCTCGATGGGGCTGGCGCCGGTGATAGTCGAGAAAGTGTTTCAGATTATCAAGGACATTAACAAGCGGGGTATTACCTGTTTGCTGGTGGAGCAAAATGCACGCAAGTCGCTTCAGATAGCGCACCGGGCGTATGTGCTGGAAACGGGGAAGATCGTGCTGGGTGATACCGCTTCGAATCTGCTGCAAAACGAACTGGTAAAGCAGGCGTATCTGGGGGCGTAGTACCGCCGAGCGAAATTGGTGAGCAAAGAAAAAGGGAAGGCCGAAACCTTCCCTTCTTACTATACGGATCTCATCAACGAGA
>JBATNE010000212.1:0-8957 GCA_049290195.1 Candidatus Zixiibacteriota bacterium | reverse complement strand
CTTCTGGGCGATTCCTTGTGGGTGGCTCGACTCTTTGGCCTCGCAGTTGGAATCAGCTCACTTTGGCTGACCTATCTGATCGCACGCAACCTGTTTAATCGAAAGACCGCCCTCATAGCTGTCACGTTGCAAGCCCTCTGCCCCGTCATTGTCTATTTTGAGTCCGAACTCTTGCTCGATTCGTTCTTCACTCTACTCCTGCAAATTGCCGTATACCGCACGTTGCTGTGGATGAGTCAGCGCACTGCGAAAAACATGCTCTGGGTCGGGCTTGCCCTGGGGCTCTCTGCGATCGCCCGCCCGACCGCCCTTTCCGTCGCGGTGCTGGTCATCGCAATGCTGGTCTGGAGTGTGCCGGAGAGAAAGTCGATGGCTCGTCAATTTGCCTTCTTTCTCTTCGGACTTGCGCTCTGCATCCTTCCCATTACCGCCCGCAACTTCTTCGTCGGCTCGGAACCCGTTCTGATCGCCAGCCAGGGCGGAATCAATCTGTACATTGGAAATCATGAGGGGGCCGATGGGCTCTCTGCCGTGATGCCTGAACCGCTCGGATTCAACTGGCGTATGGCCCAGGTAACGGCAATCGCTGAACAGGAGATGCACCGGACTCTCAGGCCGGGAGAGCTCTCATCCTACTGGACCGGCAAAGCGCTGGATTGGATCACGTCCAATCCGGGCAAGGCGGCCGCACTCTATCTGAAGAAACTGTATTTCAGTTTGGCCGACCGGGAGATTTCGAACAATCGCGATATGGGGCAGTTTTTCAGTCAGGTGCTCTTCTTGAAGTACAATCCTCTGACCTTTGCTCTGATATTTGCGCTCGCCCTGATTGGCCTCATTGCCGCCTATCGTTCAAGCGGTGGAGCCAGGCTGATCCTCATAACCGTGATCGCAATGACCCTGCTCAACGCACTGTTCTTTGTGAATAGTCGCTTCCGACTTCCCGTCGTCCCATTGCTCATTGTCGCTGCGGCGTTCACCCTGGGGCGATTGGTCGATATGGCGCGCCGGAAGAGCTGGAAGCAGTTTTCTCTAGTGGTCGTCCTGGTCATTTTCCTGGGCATCGCAAGCAAGGCTAACCTCTACCCGTTGCCGGCTGGTACGAGAGCCCAGTCCTTCAACTCGCAGGCCCTGTATTACTACGTGAACGGTGACCTTCGTCAGGCCAGGCTGGCTGCTTTTGCGGCTCTTGCTTCCGATCCCTCATTTCCCGAAGCCAATCTCAACCTCGGCAACATTTACCTTCGGAGCGGCAATGTCGACTCTGCCGCCGTCTTCTTCCAGAGAGAAATCGCCGCTCACCCCCTGCGCGCCAAAGGCTACACCAACCTGGCTTCAATCGACCTCATGCAGGGAAAAGTCGACTCCGCACTCGTTCTCCTGGATAGATCGCTGATGGCCCAGCCGTTTGACCCGGTTCCAAACACGCTGTACCTTCGCGCGATTTCCTCTCGAACGGATATCGATTCCGACAGCCTTCGCTCGCTTGTCGAAGCTGCGATCCTTCGAACTCATGGTGATTTGAGATTGTCCACCGAAGCCGGTGCGATACTGATCCAGCGCGGTGACTACGACGAGGCGGAGTCCGTACTCCGACGAGCAGTGAATTCCCGTCCTCCGGCGATTGAAACAGACGATGCTGCGTTCGATCAGGACTTTCCCAACAGCCCCGGACGATTTGAACAACGGAAGGCCGCTGCCTACCACTTCCTCAGCACCTTGAGCCGCGGCCGTGAACGCTATGATGAGGCGGTTTCCTACGGGCGCGAGGCCCTTTCTCGAGATTCGACTATGGTGGAGATCTATCTGAATCTCGTGGTGAGTTACATGTCGTCAGGCAATCTTGATCAGGCAGCCGCCGTACTCGAGGTCGCTCGCACCCGATTCCCTGCCAATTCTCAGATACCGCTGCTGAGTGGCGAACTTGCCAAAATGAAAAAGGGCCGCGACTAGCGCGGCCCTTTCCAATTCGAATCCAGTTCGTCGCGACTTACTTGCCGCCCGACGAAACCCGGAATGACTTCTTATTAACTGACTTCAGATACGCTTCCGTTCGGATCGCATCGTTCTGTCTGATCTGATCGACCGTGAGCTTCACGGCCGCGTCAGGATATCTGTCCACACTCGCGGGAGCTGTCAGATATTTGTCAAACAGGAAGTTCATCACGCTGTCGACAACCGCCTGCCCCTGAACATCCTTGATGCCCAGCGGTGTGAAGCTGAAGAACGCGGTGCGATATAGACTGGTGCCGAAACGATGAGCGACCGGTGTCCCTTCATAACTGTACTGGACGCCGAGCGGATGCAACGCTCCATAGCGCGACTTGTACAGATACAACGGCTGGGTATAGTTCCGACGGAAGACCCAGCCCACTTCAGGCTGTGATCCCAGCGAATCAATCCACCGCCCACGATTGAACAATCCGCCGGTCCATTTGTACCGACGATGCAGCTGAGCAGTGTCTACCTGCAGCGACGGCCAGCCAGGCACGAGCGAATCGGCGCCGACAAAGTCTTCAATGCGCTGACTCAACGCTGTAGGTGACAACGCACCCATAGCGGCGAAATTCAGCCATCCTGTAAAGCGAACGGAATCCACGCCGAAGTAGTTGCCAAATTGCACGTCGGGCCTGTAGAACCGCGGAGCCGTTGCCAGCACACCGCCGAACCCGGCACGCATGGTGAACCAGACGTTCACACCGGCGTCTACCGCCTTCAAAATCTTAAGTGATGCATCTGTGGGACCGCCCGTGGCGCCATAGTAGGTCGACGAATAGGCGTCGTCACTGAACAGAATCACCACTTTGTGCTGCAGCAGAGAGGCCAGAGAAATCCGGTCACCGTGCTTATTCATGAAATAGTAGTCGGTCGTGTCAAACACCATACCGGGACGCCAGCCGGTCGTCGGATCGCTGAGCGCCTTTTTCCAGTAGTTGTACGCCGTATCCCGGACGTGGTAACCGGAACCGCCACCGTAGATCGGGCCGTTGTAGTTGGAGTTCGCGCTGACCTGGTAGAAGTCCAGAATCAAAACGTCGCGCTCGTATTTCGGCTCAATCACAGCGCACGGACCAAATGCCGGCGTCAAATCCGCCACCTGAGCGTCATCACGACACCGAGCCCACATAATGAATCGGCGCTGAATGGTGGAATCGCTGGGATAATTGTGGAAAGCATCAAAGACCGTATCGTAGGCGGCCGTACTCCAACCCAGGGAACTGTCCACCGGACGATACAGACTGCTCTGCTGCCACAGGCTGTCATCGACATCCAGAATCGCCTGAATGCGACCGTACTGGTTGTCGCGCTGAATGGTGTCGATAAACAGCGTTTCGCACGGAACCTTGATTACGCTGTCATTTCCACCCGCCGTATCCAGAGAATCACAATAGAATACTTCGTACTCACCGCGGCCAAAATGGTGCAGCTTGGCCGAAGTAGTGACAAATACGGTGTCCAGAATCATTGACAGGACCTGGTTGTATTCGAGCCCGGTTACCGTGTCATATGTGTACGGACCGAAAATCTTCCACTGGAATTCAAACGGCGGCGGATCGACCGGATAGTCCAGTTCGTCCGTACCTTCCAGGCGGAAGCGAATGCCCGAAATGGCCCCGCCACTCAACACCGAGTTGATAAACGGCGCACTGCTTTCGTCGTAATTTAAGAACTGAATGGCCGTCGACGGCGGGTTGTCATTGCGCTTCAGCAACCGATAGGTCACATTGGAATACGCACCGCGGTCGTCGCGGGCCTGTAGGAAGACGTACTGGCTGACATACGAGTTGACCGGATCACTCAGATCGGCCGACATCTTGACCGTCGCACTGGTCTGCGTATTCGGTAACGAATCATTCACATGAAGATAAACGCCGCCGATATTCACCCATCCCGCCTGATCCAAAGCGCCTAACTGCGCGCCCTTCTGGGCCGGCGTCAACGAACCCAACTGGGCCGACGTCACCACTATATAGCGGAAATCAGTCACCCGACCATCAGGATCAGTGCCCGCCCAATACACGAGCGGGTTACGTGACGAGAAACTGCCGTCCGGCGGAATATTTACAAAATAAGCTACCGGCGGCTGATTCTCCTTTAGGCTCCCGGTTACCCGCTTGCTGCACCCGGCGGTAAACAGCAAACTCACCAGAAGGCTCCCTGCTACCAGAGCGAGGGACCAGCGCCGAAGTTGTCTTTTATCCATATACTTTCTTTTCACCTCTACACCCCCGTGCCTAGAACGAAATCGACATGCTGAAACGGTGAACCTGAGTCAAGATCCCGAAATCCTGATAGGCGTAATCGACGCGAATCTCTTTGTCCTGCCCGAAGGGGAGTTTGAGCCCTCCACCAAAGGTCAGACCGTCTTCGTCGTAATTAAACCGGCCACCCGCACGAAGCGTGAAGCGTTCCTTATACGTGTATTCAGCGCCACCATTGTACTTTTCCAGGTTATCCGACGGGTGTGAACCCTCGGCGGAAACGGTCATCTGGTGATTCTGTCCCTGAAGCACATCAATCGAGGCGCCGAACTTGAAGTTAATCGGCAGCGGATACGCCTTCTCGATGAACTTGAGATCGGGTCCGAAGTTCGTGATCACCATGGCGATCTTGAAATTCCGGAATCCGGTATTGTAACTGGTGCCGACATCGGCCGCCCAGCCGTTGGCATTGTATTCGTGGGCATATTCCCCGATATACTTCACGTTGATCCCGATCGAAAAACGGTCCGTTAGATATCGGCCGTATCCGACTGAAACCGCCAGATCCTGCCAGAGGAACTCGCGCCCGGTCCCGGCAAAGTCACCGTTACCGTACGTGCGCTCCGTCATCTTACCAGATGTAAGACCATAGGCGCCGATACCAATTACGCCCCCGACTGCTTCCAGCGGGAACCCGACCCCCACAAATCCGGCGCCGACATCGGCCGGCAACGACACATAACTGAACATGGCTTCACGCCCCATCAAGGCGGTCAGTCCAGCCGGGTTGTAGTAAATCGCCGATACATCGTTGGACACGGAAGTGAATGCTTCCGCCATACCCATGGCGCGCGCCGAAACACCAAGTTCCAGGAACTGGGCGCCTGTCGTGCCAACCTTCGCCTGAGCCAGGACCGTGCCACCGGGCGCCGTCAATAACAGCGCGCCAAGAAGTACCAGGACTCCCAGCAGCACTGTCTGTGGCGTTCTGCGGCGACATCTTGTAGTCACCATAACCGCTCTATCCTCATCATGTTGTATAATCACTTCTCGCCTCATTTCCCGACCTACAGGTTGACCTCCAGGCCTACGCGTACCTGACGGCCGTAGTCCCAGTTGTACGGGTTCTGATCAAGCTGCGTCCCCTGACGCACAATGCGGTCAATATTCTGCTGAGTGTCAGCACGACCAGTCAAACTGTAGACGCTCACGACGTTGCGGGCGTCAAATATATTATTGACCCAAAGAATGAAGCTATAGTCCATACCGACCAGCTTGAACGCCTTGCTGAACCGGACGTCAAAGACCGCTGTGGACGGGTAGCGCAACGAATTACGGGCGATCGACTCGTTCGAGGTAGCCGAGATGTTTGGATACTTGGCATCCGGCGTGAACGGCTGACCGCTCCGAATACGAGACGACAATGCCACCGACCAGTCATTCGGAATCCGAAGACCGAAAAGGCGCGGCTTGACACTGCCCGGAATATTAACCTGCAGATCCACCTTGAGAGTGTGACGATAATCGTTATCCAGCGGCGCTTCGTCCAGCGGCGAACGCGAGAGCGCAAAGTCCGTCAGATAGTTTTCGTTGGTGGCCGACGCCTTTCCGTAAGCGAATGCGTACGTATAGCTGACCTGACCACGAACATAACCGCCACCCTGCTTTTCCAGCTCCAATTCGAATCCACGGCTCCGGCCGTAGTCCGAGTTGCGATACTGGTTGACGCGACGATTGAACAGCGTCACGCTCTGCTGGTTGATCTTGTCAAATTCATCTTTGAAGTAGCCGGACAAGTCGATCGAGTAGTTCTCGGTCATGGCGTACTTGACACCAAACGAGTACTGCACCGTCTTCTCATAATCCAGGTTGTAGTTACCGACGACCGCGTTCTGGTCAACGTTGACCGTGTTACGCTGGAACATGTAGGTGTAGGCCGGCAACTGGTAGAAGTGACCATAGTTGAAGTGCACCTTGGCCTTATCCGAAATCGGGTACGAGAACCCGATACGAGGGGACAGACGCTGACGGTCACCGAGAATGGTGCCCGAACCCAGATCGTCGCTCTTCACTACCTGCACCAGGCGACTCACGTCCTGAAGGAAGAAGTCCCAGCGAATACCCAGCGAGGCAACCATGGAACCGTATTCGAGTTTATCACGGAAATAGACCGTACCGGTCCAGGGCTTGTACGCGAACACGTCGCGGAACGCTCCACGGTTCGGGTACTTTCCGCCATCGGCGCGACCCAGGTACTCCAGATACGGATAGAGAATGTCAGTGGATTCGAAATCATCGTGACCAATCGCCACACCACCCTTGAGTTCGTGCGGGCCCATCTGATGGAACACCTTCACTTCACCGCGAAGGGTCTTGGTCTTGCGGTACAACCATCGTGACTCGGAATCATAGCTCCCGGGAGTCAGGAATGCGCCGCTACCGCCACCATCATATCCACCGTTTCCATTGGCATCCACAAACGGTTCGCCGACATCATACTGATTGTTCGGCGGATCGTATACGCCGTTACCGTTGCGGTCAACGTACGGGATCGGCGGCTGCCACTGATAAGGAGTCAAATTCTCCGGACCATCATGGCGACCGTTATGGTTCAAGTCCTGGTTGATGGTATTGTCAAAGCTTCGGACGAAACCGTCGATATCCGAGTCAAACCGGCCGTTGCCGTTGACATCGGTAAACGGTTCGCCAACGATTGAATCTCCGTCCACATATGATTCCGGCGTGTGAATGTTGATCGGATCGACCCGATTGCCATCCAGTACCCCGTTGTGATTGACGTCATTAAGATAGTCGCCGCGATCCCAGACGCCGTTGCCGTTCAGATCGATAAACGGTTCCCCTTCGAGACTGTCGCGATATCCGTTGGTATTGAAGCGGAACTGAGTCGGCGACACCGTTCCGGACTGGACGTTCTGTTCGTTAAAGAACTCACCGTAGTTGTAGCCGGCACCGTTGAAGTCCGTACCGTAGTTCGCCGAATCCGGGAACATGTTCAGAATCGGTTCGGGAGCGTCGTATATGCCGTTATTGTTGCGGTCATTGTAACCCTCCCACTGGTTGTCCAGTAGAAACTGATCCGGATTCAAGCCGTTGCCCGGATGGTTGGGATCACCGGGGGCTATCTGGGTGGAGTTGTCCGAATATGAGAAGACCGCTTCGTAGCTGGTGTTCTTGGCCAGCTCCTGAGAAACTTCAAGAGACACGGTATGCCACTTGTTCACCCGCACGGGCGCTGTCGCCGATGTATACCGGTAAACCCACTGGTCACGGCCAAACAAGGTACCGCTGGTGGTCGAGCTCTTATAAGAGAAAATGAAATTCAAGTTCTGTTTCGGACGGAATTTCAGGTTCCCCATATAGTAGTAGCGGTTGAACAACCGCTCCGGAATCTGAATTCCCAGCAGATCGTACGTACCCCAGTTACGGCGAGTCGACGGAGAGTCGTATTTGTCGAACTGGTAATCACCGTCCTGCTTTTCCACTTCAGCATAGAGATAGTAGGTGAACTCTTTGTCCTTGAGGAAATTCAACCCGAGCGCCGGAAGAATGCGGCTCTTCAGAATCGGATCCGGGCCGGAAAGCGAGAAACGGAGAAAGTCGAAATTACTTGAATACTTGTTCAGCTTGTGTGTCCCGAGATCATCGGTCAAATACTGAATGTTGGTCTTGGTATTGTCCTTGTTACCGGTCTGCGTCGAAATCTTCACAATACCGGAAAGGGCGTTACCATATTCAGGATCGAATCCGTCCTTAATGATCTGGATTTCCTGAATCGATCCTGACACCAACGAAAGGTTGGCGCCGGAGCTGCCGGAACCACCCAGCGGGTCGCCGATCGGCACGCCGTCAACAATGTACCCGACTTCGTTGTCACGACCGCCGCGGATAAATACCTGACCGGTGTTAGTCGTCTGTACACCGGACACCGACCGCAACAAATTGTCCACCGAAGTTACCGGGCGGAGCTTGATCGACTCCTTGGAAATCGAAGTCTGGTTGGAGACCTCGAACTTGTCGATAATATCCGCCTGAGCGGTTACCGTGATCTTCGTATCCAGTTCGGTAACTTTCTTGGTCAACGACTGGTTGACCTCGGCGGTCAAATCGGCCTTGACCGTGACGTCCTTTACTTCCTGTGTGTTGTACTCCACGCTGGAAATAACGAGAACGTACGTCCCGGGATCGAGGCGCGGGATCACAAATTCGCCATCAGGATTGGTCGTTGCACCAAACTTGGTCCCCTTGACCAAGACTGACGCACCGATCACCGGCTCTTTGGATTCTTTGTCGATCAATTTACCCTTGATCTGTCCCGTAGCCGCCGCAAACAGTGTCGGCGACAAGAGCGCGACCAGGGCGACGCACAGAGCCAAGCCAAACCACAGCCTCTTAGCAACGCCGTGCATTTCGATTCCTCCTGGATATATCAGCATAACATAATCTCTCCATACTTTCCTGCGGACCGCACCAGCGCCAACCCGCGTGTAGCTCAGGCCTTGTGTGATGGGATGTTGTGGAAAGTAACTTCAGATGAGGACGCCCTGGTCACGAAGAGACGACTTCCGTCCCAAACAGACCCCAAACCTCTCATTCAGCAGTACAATCCAGCCAGTCCCAACAACCGCGGCCGGATTTGACCCGCAAGGTAGCCCGCCGGTCGCAGGCAAGTCAAGCGGATTTTTGGGTTTTGCGTACCCTAACTTCCTATGCTATAGACCATTTGCACGACCTGTG
>JBATNE010000211.1:0-8888 GCA_049290195.1 Candidatus Zixiibacteriota bacterium | reverse complement strand
GGCGACGTAGTAACTAAGATTCCCCGGATTGCTCACGTGACAGACGACTTGCTTGCCGGCAGCCCGAATTTGTGTGATGGCATCGCGAAGCTCCTGGGCACGGGCAAATCCGAGTGACGCTCCGGAGATATACAGGGCGACATCGCTGACATACGGATCCTTCGCCGCGCGGTAGAGTGACAACAGCAGTGTCGGATACGGCATTGCCTTTCGGCCGATCATCGGCTGGGGTGGATTCTCCTGAAGCGAACCTGAAATTGAGGCGTGCAGACGCTTGGCAGGTTCCGGAATAACCGATGGTTGGCGGACACTCGTTGCTCCGAGAAAGAACGTTGAACCCCTGCCGTGACCGCCCCGGGCAAAACGACTCCGCCATCCGGCAAAATACTGCAGCAGGTTGACCCGTGCCCCGAACTGATATTGGCGGTGAGAGTCTATCGAAGCATCAATGAAGAGACCCTTCATTGGAACGATTTCCGCATGATATACAAAATCGGCATTCTTGAATTTGGTCTTGGTACCTAGCATCATGTCGACGGCGGCTGTTATGACTCCTCCCTGCGATTGCAGACCAACGGAGTAGCGTTGCTCGATTTCCGAAGCGCTGCCGCCCAGATTAATGCGATTCAGGTTGGAGAAAACCGCTCCCCAACTGACCGGCCCTCCGCCTTGTTTCAAGATTCCAACCGACCACAGATGCTGCTTGTCAAACTCGGCCGGACCCCCTTTGAAGTGCTGATACGATCCGCCGACCGCCAGTCCCTTGCTCACCGGAACACCGGCGGCGATAATGTAATTCTTGAAGTTCGGATAACCGGGCATGCGAAGCGAGCGATAAGCCAGTCCGAAGTCCTGCCAGCAAACAACCCCTCCCCAATTCTTGAGAAAACTCTTATTGACGTAGTCGGCCATGAATTGGCCGTTGGATGCTCCGTAACGTCCGATACCGGCCGGGTTGATCCAGGCAGCCTCTGAGCCGTAGACAGTCGACGCAGGCTGATAGTAGAAAACCCCATCCGGCAAGACCAATCGTTGAGAACTCTGAGCAAATGAAGAAACAGGAAGGACGGCGAAAATTGCAACGGCGCAGAGCCGGACCATGAATCGTATCATTATTCTCCTCTTACTCCGCGCACGGAGATATTTCCCTTGCCTCGTACCGAACAGGACAGCTCGGCCAGACCGGTTCCGGATCGAAGATTCAGCCGATTATGCTCCACCAGATCGGTGCGGAACGGAAAGTTCTTGGCTTCGATAACCCCGTCTTCATCGACTTTCAACGATAGCTGCGCTGAAAGCGTGTCGGGCACGGTCAATTCGATACCGTCGTATTGATTGGAAACAACCAGCTGTCCCGGGCCCATGTGGGCGATTTCCAGAATGATCGGTCCGGTGTTATTGCGAATGAAATTCGTACTGCCGGTCGGGATAAAGCTGCTGATATCGATGCGGCCGTAGCTGTTCTTGATGTTCACACCTCCGGTCAGTCGGTCGATCTTGATGTCCCCACCGTCGTTGCGAAGTATTGCCTGTCCGGTTGGGCTGCTGATGTCCCGCCCGATGATCGCTTCATTGGTTGTGGCCACCGAAATGTCTCCGGTGATTTTCTCAATGTTGATTCGCCGATTGGAAGTGGTCAGATCGAGTTTCCCGGTTACGTCTGAGACATCTAGCCTGCCGAGCGACGAGTGGACCACGAACGATTTGAACGGTCCGATGGCAGAGACATCGAACGAAGAGGCATCGATATCCAACAGGCAATCTTCCGGGATAGTGACGACTGCTTCCACCATGCCGGCCTCGTCCGCCTGTTTCCATGGAGCGGGGTTGGGGGCGCGCATTTCCAGTTTGGCCTGATCGGCGGTGGTGGTCAGGGAGACCGAAATCAGATCAATAAAATCAATTCCCTTGTCCCGATCCTGAGCGTGGGATTGCCTCTTGTATGTAACGGTAACGTTTTTCCCTTTGTCGGTCTGTATCTGGAGTTTGCCGCTCAGTCCGCTGGCCGACCGGATGAAAAACGTCTTCTGCGCACCGATAGCCGTTACTGCATTGAGATCTTTGGTGGAATAGTGCCCTTTTTCCAGTTCCACGATTTCCTGGGCCTGCGCCGTGACGACTCCCAGGAGACTGGATAGTGCAAGGCCGACCAGGAATCCGGTTACTTTTTGTTTTCTGTCCACGACGAATAGATCTCCTTCATCAATATCGATCCGGCCACAGCGGCGTTGAGCGATTCGACTTCCGGTTCATGGTCAATTCTCACAATGTAGGTAGCGGCCCGTTGAAGCAAGGGCGAGATACCATCGGCTTCCGACCCTATAGCCAGCATCACCGGCCGCTTACCAATCGTCTTTCTCAGCTCCGCCAGGGTCATGGCACCGGCTCGACCGGTGGCAACAATGGCGACCTGCTGCCGTTTCGAGTACGAAATGACACTGTCAATCGTATCCACGCCATGTCTGACTCCGAAAACGGTACCGGCCGATGAGCGCACCACTTTGGGTGAAAATGGCTCGGCCGATTGGCCGGCTGTCAGAACAGCTTCAAACCCGAACGCCAGTGCCGACCGGAACAGGGTGCCAAGATTCCCCGGATCGCTGATATTCTCGCACAATAGGTACCTACGAAGCCCTGCGGTGGAAAGTTCGGCCAGATCCTGAGGGGGTTGGCGGAACATGCCGACCAGCCCCTGCGGGGTTTCCGTATCGCTTACCTGCTCAAGCTGCTTAGCCGAGATTTCTTCAATCCGTACCTTGTCCCGAGCAAACAGGTCAATCAGTTCCTTTCCCCGTTCGCTCGTGCCATGTACGGCATAGAGGACCAATTCCGGCCTGACGCGGTGCCGTGCCGCTTCTTCCAACAACCGAACACCTTCGGCAAGAAACCGATGCTGTTCGCGTCTCCCCTTCTTGGTCAGGAGAGATTGTATATCTTTTAGTTCCGCTCGGGTCACCGACATGATAATTTCCAGTATGCCACAGTGCGTTAATGAATCGGCGATTGCCTAGGTTTTGCAAGTGAAAACTGGCCGACCCCTCATCATAGTGCTGATCCTGGCTCTCATGCCCCTTACAGCGATTGGAGCCGATACTCTGTTCATTGGCGGAGTTCGGGGAGTCGATCCTTTCGATACCACAACTATTCACCCGATCCATCTGGCGCTTTCGGGCGGGGGTGCCCGTGGTCTGGCCGCGATCGGCGTGCTTGAAGCGTTTGAAGAAAAGGGAATTGCAGTCACCGGTCTGGCCGGGACATCGATCGGTGGAATTGTGGGCGGGCTCTACGCCTGCGGCTATTCCGGCAAAGAGCTGGCGCAGATCGTCCGCCAGACTGACTTCAACGACCTGTTCGGCAATCGTCCCACACGTCAGAGCATGTTTGTAACACAGCGCCAGGAGCGCGATCGCCATCTGGTCATGCTTCGTTTCGATGGATTTCGGCCCCGCATTCCCCAGGGTCTTACTTCCGGCCAGAAACTGACCTCTGTTCTTAACTCCCTCACGGCGCGGGCAGTCTATCGCGCCGGCGGAGACTTCTCCAAATTGCCAATACCGTTTCGTGCCGTCACAACGGACATTGTCAGCGGCAAAATGGTGGTGCTTGCAAGTGGTTCGCTTGCCGATGCCATGCGGGCAACGATGGCGTTTCCCCTCGCTTTCACCGGCATCGAGCGGGGAGGAGCAATACTCATGGATGGCGGCATGATGGCACCGGTACCGGTTGATATCGCTCGCAATGTAGGGGATTCCGGTGCCTTCACGGTAGCCATCAACTTGACCAGCCCGCTTATGTCCAAGGATCATCTCCAGTCGCCCATAGATATTGCCAATCAAGTCACATCGATTATGACCAGCGACAAACTCAGCAAGCAATTGGAATCGGCCGACTTTGTCATCACACCCGACCTGCACCGGTTTACATCCGCGGACTTCGACGCCAAGGACACGCTGATCGCCTGCGGCTATCGCACAGGGCTTCGGGCAGCAGATAGTATTATCTCGGTCCTGACGCATAGAGCTGAAGTCGATCGACACAAGATTGTTGCGGTTACCTGTCCCGGTGCCGATTCCGTCCTTTCATTCGCCCTGCGCCGACTGAACAGCCAGGAAATGACAATTCAGGAGCTTCAACGTAGGTTACAGGCGATTGTCCGTGACTTCGGTCTGTTCTCGCTCACGGCCGTAATATCTCACGTTGCCGGCAGTTCTGGTCAGGCAATTGCGGTTGAAGTGCAGACTGTGCGACCTCTGCCTTTGGCTGGTACGCGTATCGAATTTGTCGGGGTTTCACGCTATCGGACTGACTCGCTCAAGAACCTGATGGCCCTTGCAGCAGACTCTGTTATCTCGGTTCGACTGCTGCAAAGGGGCTTGGATCGAATCGTGAACCTCTATCATACCGATGGTTATGACCTGGCGGATGTGACCAACGTATCGCTGGATGTCCCTGCGCACACAATTCGGATAACGATCGACGAAGCCATTGTCAGCCGTATCGACGTTTCCAACAATAGGCGAACACGAGACTGGCTGGTTCGCTCATACGTACCGCTTAAGAGTGGCGAGCCGTACAGAACCGAGAGGGCCGACGTTGCGACGAGCAATCTGTACGGTACCGATCTGTTTGACCGGGTTGGCATTACTCCCCAACGGGACCATGACAGCGCGGTGGCGGCCGTGACGGTCGATGAACGGCCGTCGTCACAGGTGCGGCTGGGCTGGCACTGGGACGATGAGTATCAGTCTGAGCAGTTCGCCGAGCTGCTCAACGATAATGTCATGGGGATTGGGCTGGAGTACCTGGCACATGCCCAGTTTGCCTACCGGCGCCAGGTCTATTTCGGGGAAGTGAAGGTCAATCGTATTTTCAAGTCATACGTAACATCGCAGATGCGATTCTTCCACGACCGACTTGATCGGCCGCTCTTTGACCAGGGGGATACTTCGGTTGCTTCACGCCGTGAAACCAAAACCGGCGGGCTGCTCCGGGTTGGTCAGCAGATTGCGCGGCTCGGCAACCTCTCCGGCAGTCTGACGGTCGAGCAGGTGCGATGGCGCGACAGCCGCCAGAACGTGACCAGCAAACTGAATTTGACGCTCCTGTCAATTGAGTCGCTGGTGGAAACGTTCGACCGGTGGCCCTATCCCAATACCGGCAAGAAGCATTTTCTGGATCTGCAATTTTCGGGTCGTCTCCTGGGTGGTCAGGCGGAGTACACCCGATTCTTCACATCCCTTGAGGCGTACTTCCCGATCGGTAAATATCTGAATTACCATCCGCGGCTGTCGTTGGGACTTTCGCGCAACGACCTTCCACCGACCGAGCAATTCTTCATGGGAGGACAGCAGTCATTTGGCGGGTATCGTACCTATCAGCGGTCGGGTGACAAGATCTTCGTACTGAACCAGGAATTGCGTGTCCGCCTTCCCTTTCACTTCTACGTAATTGGGCGATATGACGCCGGCGAAACATATGCTCAGCTGGATCAGGTGAAGTTGCGCAATCTGCATCATGGGTTCATCGCCACACTCGCGTATGATTCATTCATTGGCCCCGTGGAGTTTAGCTATGGCTTCAAGGACCGCCACGTCGACCGCTTCTATTTCAGCGCCGGGCTCGCTTTCTAGACAACGATCGCCCCGAATCTCCCGTATAACTGAAGAGCTACTGTGTGACGACAGCGCAGAATGTGCGCGAGGTGTCACAACGATCTGTTTCTCCTTGACGAGTAGACCAGTCCCGTCTACCTTTCGTATAGAATACAAGGACACGCTCAGCCAGAGCGTGTGATCGCGGCCTCACCGCGAGCAGTTTCATAAAAGATCTGAATTTCGTAAGCATCCCTATCCTCTGACTACCTTCATAGACGCCTCACTGCAAGATGCGACGCTTAGCAGGAGGAGCAGTATGAACCAATCGCTTTTGGGTGGCGGTTTCAGGTGTGTGACCCTGACTTCGTCGGCGAAAAGCGACAGAAGAAACACCATAAGGAACGGAAAGACCGCCCATCAGCCCGGAACACTCGGTGATCTGGCAGCTGATTAGGTTCGACATCAGACGGAGTCTGCCGTTTGAACCGCGGTCGGGATTTTCCCGGCAGTCCCCTACACGCTCTTAATACTGCCGAGATGAATCCTGTGTCGACCTGGAAATGAGGTTTGGAGGAAACACCCATTTCCTTACTAATCTGCAATGCTATCACAAGCCTGGCGGCCGGGGAGGCCGTCAGGCGTTTTGATTGGGCCCTCCCCTACCCATTGTCCAAACCCCATAATTGTCGCGACCGACAGAGGCGCCTGCCCTATTGCAGGCGGTCCGATTTGTGCAGTTCGTGCACATTTTGCCACCCTAACTGATTGTGGTTCAATGTATAAACAAGCAAACCACCGAGTCCCTGCCACGGCGGCATTGCCGTTGCATTTACCTGCCGTGAGACAACCATGCAACAGGCAGGGTACAATGAAAGTAAAGTACGTTCTGACAATGGATGATGTGGTCGTAAACGGCCAGAAGATTGACCAAATCGTTATGGACTGGGAAGCTGATGCTGATCAGCAGCAGATTCTGGAAGTTTCCCATCAGTGGATTACGACGCAGAATTTCCTGACCAAGCGGATGGTTGGGCTCACCCGGGTTGGCGAATCGTCACTGACGATCGAACCGCTCGAGGGGGAATAAGAATGGAGGTCGGCTCCATCTGGACAATTGTACAACAGGTGATGCATGCAATTGTGGGGTTAGCCGTTGAGTTTGTCCATTCCCTGGCCCCCCTTCGGGATCTGATCGTCAGTAAGTGCGGTCAGCCGGGGCTGATTGCCGCCTATGTCGCTGTAGGCGTCATAGGGCTGGTGGTAGTCCATCGGCTCCTTAAGATCACCTTTGCTATTTTGAAGTATCTGGTGATACCGTCAGTCGGGCTGGCGTTTCTCGGGACGCTCCTCTTCCCGCTATCGTTCACCTTTCTTCTGCCCATTACGGTCACCCTCTGCTCGCTGATCCTGCTGATCAAGGCATAAAGCGAGTCGGTTTGGCATTCTGCCATAAGCATAGACCCAAATCGCTGTTCACTTCCTGCACACACTATCGGCTATCCTTCACGCGTCAAGCGAGTTAGCGTTTTGTCTCTGACTTGGCAGTCCCCTTGCGATCCTGATGGTGGGATAGTGTATCTGCAAAATGGGGACGACTACATGAGCGAAGATTCCAAATGCATTAACTGCGGACGAGAGCTGGTTACCGAAGACAACCTGACCCTTTGTCCGCAGTGCAACAGCGAAGCCCTCAATTTCACCGAATTTACGGCCGCCTCTGATTCTTCCGACTACATCTTCATTGAGTGTCCGGGGGCGACCCTCTATGAGCCCGGAACGACCAATGTCATTCAGGGAGTTGAATTCGGGGATTCCGATGATCCGAACGATGGCTACCGTATTGTCGGCAAAGCGGTGTACGCGCCGACACATACCCGGCTTCGCCGCATAAGGCCCGAAGCGAAGGGGCATATTCGCCGCTGTCAGGGATGTCAGGACTACACTATTCGGATGCGTCGTCCCGAAGGACCAGACTTCTTCATCCCATCGTCCAAGTATCCAGGTCGTAAAAAACTGAAATCGATCAGCCACCGTTCCATGGCCTGAGCCGGAGCCGTCCTGCAACTTGCGGGCTGATTTCTGCGTATAGAAATCATCTCATTGACGATCATTGCAGGAGGTTCTGTGAAAGTGGGTTTAATAATTCTGGCTATTGGCTGTGTCTCTATCGGGGCTCTGGGACTGGTCAGTTCAATCGCGGGGTCGCACAAGCGCACACACTCGCACTCATATTCCCATTCCAACGCGATATTCGCCGGTTGGAACGGCGAAAAGGGATCCGGGACAATTGAAACCGAAACCCGCGCGGTGGGTGAATTCACGCGCATTGAAACCGACCTGGGCGTCAATTTGAATATCCATGTCGGTGAACCGCAGAAACTGACGGTCAGCATCGATGACAATCTTCTGGATAACATCATGACCTCCGTCCACGGCCACACGCTGGAAATCACCTCACGAAAATCGTTCAGCACGGAAAAGGACTGCAATGTCGAAATCTGGGTGCAGTCACTCGAAGCGATCGAATGCAACGGGTCCGGCGAGATTGTCGTGCATGGTCTCAAGGGAAATGAATTCACGTACGAACTTAACGGCTCCGGCGACTTCTCCGGCTCCGGCAGTGTCGCATCGCTTCACATTGAAGTGAACGGTTCGGGAAATGTCGACGCCCGCAGACTGTTGGCGGATGAAGCCGAGATCAACATCAGCGGATCGGGTGATGTTCAGGTGAACGCGAAGAAGCTGCTTGATGTCGACATCTCGGGCAGTGGCAGTCTTGAGTATGTAGGCAAACCGGAACACATTCGTCAGTCAATCAACGGTTCAGGATCGGTGGAACCGGGAAAATCAATCTAGAAGATTTCCTTTCTTCATTACAGGTGGGCCGGATGACCATGTCGTCCGGCCCGTTTTTCAAACCCCGAGCGACTAAACAGGGCGGGGAAACTGAGCCTCCGTGGCCCGGAACTTCAAGCTCTGCCCCAGGGCTATAAAACAGGGCGCCACATCGACATAACATATTATATTTCAATTAGTTACATGAGTCTTTTTACTTGCCATCAAATGCCGGATGTGCTATATTTTCCCTGTACTAAAGATGGACTAACCCGGGAGAATTTTACGGCCCAGAAACCGATCAAATTGCATCCGCTTGGATCGGTAATCGACTCGGTTATTGATTCGGTTGGGCTGACCCAGCGGTATAACGGTTCGCAGGTGATTGATCGCTGGAATGAAATCGTCGGTGATCAAATTGCAGCGCGCGCCAAGGCTGTGAAGTTTGACAACGGAACT
>JBATNE010000210.1:0-1809 GCA_049290195.1 Candidatus Zixiibacteriota bacterium | reverse complement strand
GAGTGATACTGCTTTCAGAAGAGAATACCAAATCGTCGACATACCGCGTGTAGACGATATCGCGTCTCTCACACCATCGTCGCAACCTGGAGTCGAGGTATACCTCGCAATACAGGTTCATGAGGTCTGGGGAGAGTGGTCCGCCGACGGCGAGACCTCTGCCATATAACCCCGCGAAGTTGAGGCTGAGAAATGCAAGCATCTCCTTGTAGAGTGGATCATCTCGAATAGCCTCTCTTCGCGCATCTTCCGCAAAGAACTTCAGGGAGATATCTTCTCGATACTCATTGAAGCGAGCAAGGAAGACAATGATGAGGGCGAGTCGCTCTAAATCCACACTCGGATACGCATTTTTCAGATCGGTGATATAGAAGTACTTCCCTTTTATATGTTTTCGCGCGTTCAGCATCGGGTTTGAATGTGGTACGCACCCCGTTGCCGAAGGCAGCTTGCGTACGCCGTATCCCGCATCATCCGTCGACATAACACCATCAACGATGTATTTGCCGAAGAGTCGATGCAAAACACGCATCGGTTTATTTGGATTCCCGATTAATCGTCTTTTCCCAGCGACTTCTTTCCAGAAAAATTCGAGGTTCGGTACACCACCAAGATAGCCCCATATATCTGGGCTGATGTGACGATATTGCATCGCATTCTCCCAGAATGAATTGTTTGTAAAAGAACATTGCTTAACCTGCCAAGGAGGCCGACATCATCAGGGAACGACAGCTAAACAACCGGGTCGATCGCGGATTCGGGAGCGGGTTTTTCACTGCCGGCCCGGTCACGCGCGTCGAGCACCGACACTCCTGCGAGAAACCCACCACCCATGCACCACGGGGATGCGCAGAAGCTACCGCTATACGGGAGGAGACCTCCCTACCTACCACTATACCGTCCGAAGGACGGCTTACTATGATAGGCTTCCGTACTTTTGCTACCTGCTCATTACAACAGATTGTTGCAGTGTGCCATCAGGCACGGTGGATCACGATGGATCGTACGGCGCCTCCTTGGCATCCCTTAATCCAGTGGGATGATTGCATGAAATGGCGATAATGTAAATGCTCGGTGTGGATTCAGGGGTGTAATGAGATAGGTATGTAATTGGTTACATACCTGGTTACATACTTAGCTCGCCAGGGTGATACCGTAGACTTCGGTTGCGCCGTGTTGTTTGAGGAGGGTGGCGCAGGCGGTGAGAGTAGAGCCGGTCGTCGCGACATCATCGACGAGCCAGATGCGTTTCCCCTGGAAGAAATGTGTCGGAGTATCAGGGGTGATGGCGAAGGCATTGGCGAGATTTTCTTTCCGGGCCTTTTTGTTTTTCTGTCGTGATTGCGGGAGGGTGAAATGCTTTCGGATGAGTGGATTACTTATCGGCATGAGTGGGATACCGGGGGCGATAGTATCTGCAACGATACGGGCGAGGTGCTCTGATTGATTGAATCCGCGCCACTGCTCCCTCCAGTGGTGGAGTGGGACGGGAAGGATGATGTCGGGGATAGGGAGAGGAGTTCGCCGGAGGGATTCGGTGAGGAATGTTCCGAGCGGGAGGGCGAGATTCTGTGCGAAGTGATATTTGTAGGTGTGGATGATATCCGAGATAAGCTTGTCGCGAAAGGGACTCGCGGCGAAGACGCCATCGAGTGGAGTTTCTCCTCTGCAGGCATGACAGAGCGCGCCGTATGGCGTCGTAACCGCCTGGCAGTGCGGGCAGTGAAGATCTGTTTTTCGCGGGAGATTCCGTGTGCACTGCGGGCAGAGGAGCGAGCCTTCCGTTTTGCAGGAGAGACAAATGAGTGG
>JBATNE010000209.1:0-5615 GCA_049290195.1 Candidatus Zixiibacteriota bacterium | reverse complement strand
GGTTCGACCAGACTGGTCGTAGCCGCTGTCGCCAACAGGCGCGGGCTGATAGCACCGGTAAGGTTCATGTTTTTGCCGTTGTCACCGGAGAGATTCAGATTGAGATCACCCGGAAGACCAATGCCGTTATCGATCTGCAATGTCAGCACTGCAGAGACGAGTTGCGCGGAGTCCAATCCCTTGGGGATATCGATATCGCGGGTAATGGCGTCGAAAGTGGCGGTCGTGCCTGAGAATGTGCCGGTGACCGACCCAAACGACAATCCGCTCAGCGAAACCGACGCGCCAAAGCTCTGCGAGGCGTTGACGGCGACTTTGTTCGGACTGGAAGATGGAATCGTTACCTGGCAGTTGACCGGCAGGGACTGCGGAACCGTTACATCGGACGGATGCAGCTGGTACCCGGCCAGCGAGATATTGACGTTGGCGGAGCTATTCGCAGCCACCTGCTGATTCAGCGTGAACGGGTTTCCGCCCTGCTGAAGGTCAGGAATGCTGATGACCATGGTCGCAGTTAACCCGGAGTTGTTGGAGATGGTCATGTGGAGGTTTCCGCCGGTGATAGTGGCGTTGGTGATGACATCGGTCTCCTGAAGATCTACCGCATTGGAGACCGAGCGAGACGTGGCCGGTATTTCGGCGGTCGCCGCGCTTACGATAAGATTCCCCTTGAAGTAGGGGGAGATTACAAAGTCTTTGCCGGACGGACTCGTGACCGTTCCACCAACCGTATGGCACACCAGTGTCACCGCGAGGGAGTTGGACATGGTCTTGCCGTTGAGGCTGATCTGCACGGAGTCTTTGACGCCGTTGATGAGCGGGTGACCGAGAACGGTACCGCCGACGGTCGTATGATTGACAACGTCGGTAACGGTAATCCCGACAACATCGAGCACCAACCCGAGGTTGTTGGTCATAACGATCCATACCAGCCCGGTATCGACTGTAGCCGAGGTGAAATTCGAAAACGCCTGAAGCGTTTCAGGCATGGTGAACCCCATCGCCGGAACAACAGCCGGATAAATCCCGGGTATACCGGCAATCTGACTGATATTGACTGTCACCGGAGTGACCGTAGGTGGCGTTATGGAGACCAATCCGAGCGTCTTGGAAAGAGAATAGCTCAGGGAATCGGTCGTCAGATTGTCTGAGTTAAGAAAGACAGTGTCGAGTTGACGGGTGATAGAGAAGACGACATTGCTGTCAATATCGAATCCCAGACCATCCTGATTCATCTTGCGAATCAATTCAGGCATGGCGTAGGTCCGGCTGACCATGGGAACGGTAAACTGCGTATCCCATTCCGGAGCCTGCGGCTTCTTAATGGTGCAGCTTCCCAGAGTCAGGACCACCAGAACCACCACCAGCGCCAGAAGCAGCATACTGCCATAGCGCATGACGAATGATCCGGCCCCTTCGCCGTTGCCGGCAGATCTTCGGTTTCGCTTTCGACTCATATCTCCCTCGACTGTTTCAAGTTTCCCTACTTCTTCCAGTTCCTTATCCGCAAAGGCGGTGCCATCCGCATTGGATGCTGTATGGCTATGCAGTCGATGGGGTTATGATTTGCCTATAGGGAGAACCCCATAGGGAAAGGCATTGCTTTTTGGGAATGTTATGGGGCCAGCACCATATTGACCCCGGATTATTGAAAGACCTATATTTGAGTTCCCAAAGGAGGGAGCTATCTCATGAAGATGTCCAAGTATGACCGGCTTTTGTATATCCTGAACCTGCTTCGAACCCGAAGAAACCTGAATGCCGCCAGCCTGGCGACCGAATGCGGCGTTACGGAACGATCGATCTATCGCGACATAATCGCGCTGTCCGAAGCCAACGTCCCGATTTACTATGACAACGGGTACAAACTGGCCACGGACAATTTTCTCCCGCCGTTGAATTTCGATTTCGATGAATACAATTCCCTTCGCCTTGCCCTGGAATCATCGCCCCTCACCCGCACAGGCAAATACGCGCCACTACTGAAGCGGGTGAAGGCTAAGATCGAAGCGAACCTTCCGCAGGCAGTGAAAGAGAAAAAGCGCCACGCGGTCTCCACCACGGTTATAGACATCGATGTGGCAGGAGAGGAAGAGAAAGCGGAGCAGTTCTATGGCGTGATCGAAGAAGCGGTCAGCGGGTATCATTGCCTGGAATTGGGCTATGAAGCGCTGGTGTCCGGAGAATCCACTCGAGTGATTGAACCGTACTTTATCGTCTTTAAAGGGCGCGCCTTCTATGTTGTGGCTTATTGCAGGCTTCGGAAGGACTTCCGGACATTCCGTCTCGACCGAATCAAAGAAGTTAAACTCCTTCAGGAGTCATTCGTCCCCAAGCAGGGAGTCAGTGCCGAGAGTTATTTCGGAGGAAGCTGGCAGGTGCACGGGGGAGAACCGATCGATGTTGTGGTCATATTCCGCGGCACCGCCGCCCGGATTGTCCGGCTCAGCCGGCATCACCAGAACGAACAGATTACGCCGCTTGAATCCGGTGACATCGAATACCGGGTGAAGGTCTCCGGCGGCGAAGAGATCAAGCGCTGGATTATGGGATTTGGAGCCGAAGCCTGTGTTGTTTCTCCGGAATCGCTGAAAAGTGAGATCGGCCAGGCGGCACGTGAAATGACCAAACTGTACAAATAGTCGCCCCAGTACTTTTCCTGACGTCAGCTGTCACTGCATCCGCTTTTCGTGCGGGAGAGACGCAACAGAGGGTGCAGGGATGACGAAATCGGAGCGGTTGTTATATCTGATCAGGTTGATGCGGGAGGGGAAGGGGATTAGGCTCAAGACGCTGAGTGAAACCTGTCAGGTTTCCCAGCGAACAGTCTACCGGGACCTCATTTCACTTTCACGGGTCAATGTCCCGGTACGGCTGGAAAAATCCGGCTACCGAATTGCCCGTGAAAACTCCAGCCTTGCCATTCTGGCAGAGTTTCCCGATGAACGAGATCTCGTCCGCTTGATACTGAGGACAACGGAACTTGCCCGAATTGACCTGTTCGCCGACCGGATAGTATCGCTGGATGCTCGTCTGGCCAGGCTGCATAAGGAGACAGACAAAGGGATCAGTCGGTCTAAGATCAGTTTTTCCGGAACCTTCCATTCAATCCCGACTCCCGAACTTATGAACCTGATAGTCCCGTTCTGCCAGGCTTTGAAACAGGGGCTGCCTGTCCGACTCATTCAGGCTGGGCCAGAGAGAACTACCATTTGTGAACCCCGGGGAATCATCCTGTCTGACAGCAGCATTGAGTTCTTATATCGTCACAAAGGGAGGCGTGAGCTTTCCCGGATGACATCTTCCGACTTGGTATCAATCTCGATTGTCCAGAGGAAAGGGGACAATAGGCGGACAAAAACTGGTTGACTCTCCCGCTTCAAATCCGTTTGGTCTTCTGATGTTCACGCTCAATGCTCGCGGAATAGCCATGGCCGGTCTGGTGGCCGCCAGTTATGCCATTTTGACTTTGGTCCTGGCACCGCTGTCGTTTGGTGTTTACCAAGTCAGGATTGCCGAGGCACTGACTATACTTCCGTTCCTGTTGGATGCATCGGTGGTCGGCCTCTTTGTCGGCTGTGCGATAGCCAATTATTTTGGCGGCAACGGACCATACGATATCGTGATCGGGTCACTCCTTACGCTCGGAGCCGCGATCGTCACCCGCCAGATCGGCGTCTGGAGTCGCAAAGAGAACTCCTCTCGCTTGTGGCTCTGGCTTGCTCCGATGCCTGCGGTCCTCTTCAATGCTTTCGGTGTCTCCGCTTACTTGGCACCAATCGCTGGATTCAGCTACTGGTTCTCTGTCCAGATGATTGGTCTGGGAGAACTTGTCTCCTGCTACCTGCTCGGCTTGCCACTTTTGCAGCTCTTGATCCGTCGCCGCCTCATCCGCTCCTAACTTCCCTCCATTTTCCATGACGGCCCCTGACAGTGCCCCCACCTATGCTGGTGCGGGGGCTGAAAGGAGCATTACTATGACCGATGAGAAGAAGGCGATCGCGACTGAGCGGGTGATGGCGGGAAGCAAGACGTACTATCTGGATCTTAAGCTGGCCAAGAACGACAAGAAGTACCTCGTAATCAACGAAGCCCGCAAGGGACCGGATGGAAAACTTGAGTACAGTCGGGTCACTGTCTGGGAGGAGAATATCCAGGCGGTGATCCAGTCGCTTCAGAAGATTGCCGCCGGACTCTGATTCGGAGCAGTCAGCTTACGGTTTCTCTTCCGCCTGGGCGGGAGCATACTGGAAGAGATACAGTTCGTTTCCGTCCGGGTCACAAAAGAATATCGATCGAGCGTTTTTGCCATCGACAATCGGCCGGTCTATGGTGACTCCACACGATTGCAGGTGTGCCATGTGGTCTTCCATCGACCCCTGGCACTCCAATCCAAGCGAAATGGAACCATGGCGGCCGGCAGTCGGGCTCTCCGGACCGACCGCGTGGAGCCCGATTTTGAATCCGGACTCAGCCTTGAGTTCAACCCAGGCATCGCCTATTGAGTGTGTCTTGCGAAGTCCCAGAATGTCGGTATAGAATCTGACGGAACGGGGAAGATCCGAAACGAAGATCGTAGCGACGCCGTCGCGCATAGTCATATGAAACTCCAGATTGCGTCTGTAGGTTGTCGCCCGGATTGTCTGTACCGTTGCCCAACGGTATGATAGAATACATTAGTCGATTATTATCAGTCAAGAAAAGTTGTTGAACTTGGCGTTGTGTGTCGATACGTTTGGGCCGGAAAATGACCGGGACTGTTGGCCCAAGGAAGTTAGTGATATGCAGAATACCAAGTCTGAGATAAAGATGCCGGAACTTGACTGGAAAGTAGCGTCGTGCGAAGTGTGCGGCAAACCGTTCAAATTCCTCGGTAAGAGGAAACCGCATACCTGTCGCGATGGCGAGTGCCGCTATCGTTTCGACTATAAGATCTCTCCCGAGAGCTGGGCCAGCCACCAGCCGGACCTGTTTGTCGCCGAACGGGAATAACCATCCCTAAAGCTCAACGCGCCAAGGAATAGAAGACTCTTTCTGTTCCTTTTGTGCTTTGGCCTCTGCCGGCCAGAGTGTATAATACACCGTATACAACTCACCTATCACGGCAAAGTAACTATGAAGAAAACGATGTTGGTTGTTCTCGCGGAGGGGTTTGAAGATATCGAGGCGATTGCCCCGATCGATGTTCTCACCCGTGCCGGTTGCGAAGTGACCGTGGCCGGGCTTGTCGAAGGTCCAGTCAAGGCAGCCTATGGCACGACTATCGTGCCCCAGACGACGCTGGATAAAGTTGGCGATACGCTTTTTGACGGTATTTTCTTTCCAGGCGGACGCAAGAACGCCCAGGCGCTGGCCGCAGATAGGCGGGTTGTTCAGGTTGCACGACTCCACTACGAAGCCGGGAAGCTCGTTTCAGCCATTTGTGCTGCCCCAAGCCATGTTCTCGGTGAAGCCGCCGGTCTGCTGAAAGGGAAAAGGGCCAGCGGAGATCCATCGTTCAACGACAAACTGGCAGCATCGGGAGCAATAGTCACCGACCAGATGGTGACGGTCGATGGCAACCTGATCACCGGAGTGGGGCCGGGGGCGGCCATGCTGTTTGCCTTGCAGGTGAC
>JBATNE010000208.1:0-3551 GCA_049290195.1 Candidatus Zixiibacteriota bacterium | reverse complement strand
GCAATGTAGTGCCTGGGGTACTTGCAGCTGTGGAAAACTATGCAACCGTGGGAGAAATCTCCGATGTCTTTCGTTCAATCTGGGGTGAATACCGTGCGTCCAACTAGTCTGATTCTCGTGATTCTATTGACTGTATTGATCACCGTAGCCGGGTGCGGTAAGAGTGATTCCAACCAGCCTGCGCCGGCAACTTCGTCGAGTGATCGTGAACAGATGCAGGCGACGCTCACTGAAATTATCTCGCGATGGCACATGGGGGACAAGGGCGGGCTGTTCGACAACGAGTTTGATTACGTTCGGGAGCGATACACATACGATGATTATCTCAGGTTCAGAGAACTGAGACTGGACGCGGATACTGTGGACGCCCTGAACATTACTGACGTCAAAATGTTTGGCCGGGACTCTGCAGATGTGTCGGTGGAAGTGGTATTCAAGGGTCCAACCGGAAAAATCTCCAAACGTCAGGACCACTACATGATGTTCCGGTGGAAGGACAAGTGGATTCGTCCGACGGTAAGCACCTATCAGATACAGACGGAGTGGGATAGCCGGAAGAATCAGGCCGATTCAGCGGCCGAGGCAGAAGCCAAGGAACTTGAAGGCAAGTAGATGTCCGGTGACTTCATCTCGCATGTCGGTATCGCTGTTCGAGATCTTGAGAAGAGCATTGTAACCTATGAACTGGTGACCGGTCGCAAGGTGGCCGCGATCACTGAAGTTCCGGATCAGAAAGTGCGAGTAGCGCTCTTTGGTGAAACGGGCGGGGAGACAAAGGGAGCCCGTATTGAACTGGTCGCGCCGACATCCGATGACTCCCCGGTTGCTCGATTTCTACAAAGGCACGGGGAAGGTCTGCACCATATCTGCATTTACGTGGACAGTATTGATGATCGGCTCGAAGAATTGAAGCGGGCCGGGGTGAAGCTCATCGATGATCGGCCAAGGATCGGCGCCGAAGGGGACAAGATTGCATTTGTTCATCCAGCCGGGCTCAACGGCGTTTTACTGGAACTGCATCAGCACGCTAATTAGTTTCGACCGGCAACGAGCGAGGTTTGCCGCAGGCTGAGCACTGAAATAGGGTGGGGATATTGCGATGTCCGCACTCACAGCGCCAGCGTTCACCGATCTCCCGCCTCTTGTTCGCCGAGGAACTGAGCTTCCGCGTATATAATCCGATCCCAATTGCCGCAACCAGCATGAGCGCTACCAGAACCCACTTACGCATACCCTGAGCAAACACGACCGCTTCATGCGGGCCCACAAATGTGAAGCTGTTTTGCATGGCAACAATGGCGTCATGCCTTTCGGTAAACGATGATGCCAGTCCCCGCCCCCACAATGTAAACAGTATCTGGTGGTTGTCTTCAGCACGGTAAAGATATCCCACCAAACGATGCTGGAGCCTCAATCGGTCACCACTCGTGCCGGACCGAAATTCCAGCGCGAACTGTGCACGCTCAGTTTCATCGTATCCGGTCGATGTAATCAGCTGTGCCTGAGGAAGCGGCATAATCACCGAATCAATTATCCGCTGTACCGACAATTTCAGTTCTTCCCGCCCTGAAACGGACTCATCGCGATCCAGGTCGGTTCTGAAGATGAGGAATTCGGCGTCGCCGTTCTCATGAACAACTTGAATGGGGAAGGCGGAAGAGTCCCCCACCACACTCCATCCGGCCGGGATGTCGAGTGCCAGGTCGGAAGCCGGTCCCGTTGGGGCGGCGCCAACCCTTATTCCCATGAGCAAAAAGCATCCGACGACTACATGCAATCTGGATATCTGCATACTAAGAATTATCGGTCGCGGCCGAAAATGCTTTTGCCGGGGGACTTAGATCTGTCGGAGTGCCTGAGGAAAGTTGGCCCGAAGGCAGGCAAGGACGATTTCGAGTCTGTCCTTTTCAAAGGCCTGGCGGTCGAAGACCGGTTCATAAACGTACGATTTGGCCTGTTTGATTTTCTTCAAGAGCCCCTTGGCCGCCAATCTCGTAAGAACAGTCATGACAGTGGTATAGGCAGGCTTTGGCGGAGGATTCCAGAGGTAGACTGCCTTCTTTACGGTGAGGGGGCCATGTTCCCAGCACAGCTCCATCAAACGTACTTCAGTCGGGCCGAGAAAAACCGAGAGCCCTTTGCCGTTCGGGTCAAAATAGAACGACTGACTCATTTCGACGACGGGCGTCGATTGTGCCTGAAAATAAGTGAAACGCCAAGTGCGATAATTGCCACCGGCCAGAAATAGCTCCACCAGGACCCGTGAAGCATCCCAAACTTATTAAGGAGCATGAGCACGCCCATTAAGAGCAGCAAAATACCAACAAACATGTGTCAACCTCGTTACGCCAAGTTGCGGTTTCTCTATCCGTAGATTCGTCAGGTTTTACCGACGGTTCAACAAAAAAGACCGGGTGATCAAATTTGCTTGAGCCGGTCAACCAGCGACTCGGCAATCAACTCAAGCATCTCCCGGTCGGCACCGGTGAAATTCGATGTCTGATTTGAATCGATATCTATTTCCCCGATAACATCATCACCGTCTCTGAGAGGGACAACAATTTCCGATCGGGTAAACGGTGAACAGGCAAGAAACCGGGGGTCACTGGTTACATCGTTCACCAGAATCGTTTCCTTCTGCGAGACAGCGGCTCCGCAGATTCCGCTGTTCAGTTTGATCTCCTTGTGCGGCGTTTCCGGACCGACATACGGACCGACACGGAGTATATCGCCATCGAGCATGTAGACGCCCGTCCAGTTGAAGTTCTCGGAGAACGCGTCAATGAGTTCAACCGCAACACGCAATACTGCTTCGGAACTGTGCTGTTGGGCAATAGCAATGCGGACATTATCCACTAGTTGGCGACGGCTGTCGTCGATCATAGTCTTTCCCTGATGGCTTGAAGGTTCTCCATCGGCGTCGTCGGCTCAATGGAACATCCCGGCGCAATTATGAGACGAGATGGCGGATGCTGTTGTTTCAGTTTGTCGATCAAATAGGCAACTTCGGAGGCGTCGGACTGAAGCAACCAACCTCGATAGTCGGCCCCTCCGACCAAGGTCTTGTCAGGCAGCAGGGCATCGGCCCGATCCAGCGGCAAATTGGTCGGGTCGGCAGAATCCCAGTTGATCAGCTTTGCCCGATAATCGAGCGCGGACAATTCGCGAAGGTAATTATTCCCGGCACAGACATGAAAGAGGTTGAGGGCGTCGGAACCTGAATTCTGAATGACAGGCAGATCGTAGGGAATGCCGAACTTCTCATATTCCTCCCACGAAAGCAGATCGCTGGACGCCCAGTGAGTGGTTGCATAGAAGATTCCATCGGCGCCGGCATTTCTCAATTCGGCCACGAACGAACGGAAAGTATCAGTTATGGCTCGGAGCGCTTGGTGGACTTTCTCCGGATGCTCGTGAATGTGGTCGACCAGCATCTGATGGTCACGGACCATTCTCCCAGCCACCGAAATGGGGGTAAACACCGTCATGAGCAGAGGCAGGTCGGGGCTTGAGCCGGCTTTTATCAGTGACACCAATTTCAAATGCTCGGC
>JBATNE010000207.1:0-1622 GCA_049290195.1 Candidatus Zixiibacteriota bacterium | reverse complement strand
GGAGCGGCACTGGCGGAAGTGGCTCTGGCACCGGAACTGGTGGTACTGGTGGGAGCTCTAGTGCCACAGCAAGTGGGACATCATTTGTGGAGGGTTCGGGCAACGCTTACCTAGCTGGATCCCCGGTTTGTTCGGGTGGAATCGCTACGTGTTATGTCGGGACTCCGTGTTGTGTGAGCAATCCAACGACGGCTACAAGCTGCTCATCAACCCTTTCCTCTTGCAATGCATCGAGTCAAAACTCTGCCGAGCCCTATTGTAAACATCTGTTTCCGAATATGCCTGGTAACTCAGGGAGTACCGGTAATGGGAACTTCGGGTTGAGTGAAGAGAATTTTTGGTTTACCAATCCCAATGATCCGAGTACGGCCAATAATGGGAATAAAGATGAGGCGAATGTGACTGGACTCGGACAGTCTCGTTTCAAATGGAATTATGCAACCGGGGATCTCGTAGGCGTGGTGGTGGAGGGGACATCGATGATTCCGACGAAGCACGACGACGCTACGAATATGATTATGTGGGCGTTTTCGCGGAATAATTGTCCCATGAGCGTGGCAACTGGAACAGGTGAGTATCAAAAAGGAGTCAAAGGGTACAGCGTAACTTTTCCGACCGTGAATATTGATCTGAATAGCTGTCTTGAACGAAACCTCGTTGATCCGACCCAGGGAGGGCAAGCGACAAATTTGGAGCTTGATCTCAAAGCCACGCCAGACCTCCCGCAAAACGATGGGGCTGGGCGTAATGACGGGGATATCCTCGAGGTAACCGCGGCCGTGACGAATGCTGCCCGGACGCTTACCGATACCTTTTTTGACTGGCGAATTGACCTCTCACCGAATGGCAGCCCAAATCCAACTAACTGGGTCAATATTACTGCCGAATTGAATGGGTTGTCGGATAATCGTAAACTCCTTTCAGCGGTTCGTGGGAGTGGTGTGAATACTGTCCGGTTGAAGCTCAATATTTTGGATAGTGATGTCTTGGGTACTGATGTGAATGGGAACAAGAAAGCATTTGCTCAGTACCTCCTTGGTGGTACAGGGTATCTTCGTTTCCGGTTAGACGCTTCGGAGAACTTTGATACAACGGGGGTTACCCGGAAAGGGCGCAGTTCAGTCATTGTAAAATTTACCTCTATTGGCGAGAGAATTCATGCATATATCGTCGATGTAGCTGGCGAACCGGCACGAGTAGATCTTTCGTCTACGGAGATTTGTACGGGCAGTGCGAATCCAGTCGATCCTCTTGACCAACAGGCGCTTGATAAGCTCGAGTCGAAGGTTTGTCGTGTACTCAAGAACGAAATTATTGGGATTGAACTTGATAATCCTGGGAACGCGTATTCCAACTTTAATTGGACCATGAATGGGAAACCCTTAGTGTGCAATAGTAAAGTATCGGCGAGTTGTTTTGACGATCGGCAATCCAGCGTGGCGTTCTTTCCTGTGATTGGTGAGCTCGGTGACACCGTGACCATCAGTGTTTCTGCCAACAAAGTGGATGCCCTCACTTCAACAGACGAAAGTATCTCACTTTCTCGTCTTTTCCGGATTGTTGATCCGACGGTGGAAATTGTTCCAGGGAATAGCAACGTTGAGTTCAAACAACTCGGAACC
>JBATNE010000206.1:0-15944 GCA_049290195.1 Candidatus Zixiibacteriota bacterium | reverse complement strand
GCGGCCGGCACGGTTAGATTCCAGTTCAAAGAGGGGTTGATGTATGTTGGGCGTTTGGGAGTTCTTCCGGAATTCCGGGGACTCGGCATAGGCACGCATCTGATGGAGGCGGTCGAACAGATCGCTCGTGAAAGAGGGGTCGGAATGGTTGAGATAATTGTGCGTCAGTCATTGGAGAGCAATCTCACACTGTATCGAAAGCTCGGGTATGGTCGCGAGAAGTGGACCGAGCACCCAAAGGCGGGCAAAGTCGTTTATATGTACAAGGACATTGAAGCGGAGACTCAGGGGAAAAAGGAACGTGGCGAATCATGATCAACGAGATCAGAAGTGAATTTGAACGGTACCGCCTGACGGGTGAAAAGGCTCTGAAGCAGGTATCGGATGATGACCTGAACCGGATAGTGGGTGGCGGGAACAACTCCATTGCGATGATTGTGAGACACGTCGGCGGGAATCTGGCATCCCGGTTTACGGACTTTCTGACGACTGACGGCGAGAAACCATGGCGGGATCGGGATGCTGAGTTCGAAGATCGGTCATATACGCGTGCGGAAGTGATGGAATGGTGGGAAAAAGGATGGGGCGTGTTGCTGGGGGAATTGGCGAAGCTAACGGACGACGACATGGGAAAGTCAGTTTCGATTCGGGGCATACCATTGACGGTTTCCTCGGCGCTGGCAAGATCGGTGACGCATGTAGCGTATCATGTCGGGCAGATTGTGATTCTAGCGCGAATGGCGAAGGCGGAGCAGTGGGAGTGGATCACGGTTCCTCGCGGCGGATCCAAAGAGTACAATTTGAACCCGACGAAAGAAAAGAAACCAGAGTAGCCAGACGAGTCTGGACTGATACGCTTCGCGTCCCGCCTGAAAGCGGGATTCTTCACCTCGCAAAGCTCGCTTCAAACCTTCACAATCATCACTATCCAGCGGAATGGCGATTTAATGAGTCGCGTTATTTTCCACCGCTAACTCAGCCGCTTGACAGAATTCGGCTCCTTCTCTATCTATAATATAGATAGACCGCTCCAATTCTCATCAGAACATTCTCACGAGGAATATATCATGAACTCAAGAGTCATATGTCTTGCTTTGGCGATTGTGGCGCTTGCCCTTTGCTGCATCCTTGGATCGTGCTCCAAGAAAGGGGGCACCGATGTTGATGACGGCAACAATCCGTATGTGATCATGGATCTTCGGGTGACGGCAACAACAGACAGCAGTATTTCGCTGGCCTGGACAGCGACCGGCGATGATGCCGACCAGGGAACGTGCGCCGGTTATGACATGCGGATCTGCACCGATCCGATTAACGGCTCGAACTGGGCGGTGATTGGGCAGTTGACCGGCGAACCGACACCGAGCGCCGCGGGGAAGACGGATTCCATGACGGTGATCGGCTTGAAGAAAGATTCCCTGTACTTCTTTGCTTTGAACGCGTGTGACGAAGCGGGCAATTGGTCCGGGCTGTCAAACTGTGCATCGGCACTATGCCTTGACAATTTTGTTGTCACATTTCCCGATCCGCATCTCGAGGCGGCAATGAGGAGCGCGTTGGGGATAGTAACGGGCCCAATTCGCAGACTGGACGTTGAACCGATGACTTTTCTTGAGGCAAATTCAGATACGATCGCCGACTTGACCGGATTGGAATATTGCATAAATCTTGAAAATGTGCTCCTCAACTCAAATCCGATCAAAGACCTCTCCCCGCTTGGATCACTTGGTCGGATCAGCGAAATACAGCTAGTGAACGACAGCCTGGCGGCGATACCAAGCCTGCCGGGTTGGACATGGGTAACCCGGCTCTTCGTCACCGGAAACCAGATTACGGATATATCCGGGATAGCCGGCATGACGCATCTTCACCACTTCTATGCGGCGAACAACCAGATTACCGATTTGTCGGCGCTCATCGCGAACAATGAATTTGCGGTTGGAGACACGGCGTGGTTGGAGAACAATCCGTTATCGGCGTTTGCGATTGGGACGCAGATTCCGGGAATTGAAGCGCGAGGGGCGAAAGTAATACACTAGTGGCCGTTATCGACGGTGTCGGGTTTCTCTTCCCGCGGGAAGCGGGACTCGGAACCCGACCTGCTTAGGAAACGCGGTCAGGCGGCTTTGAGAATCTTCTCGATCGTATTCCAGTTACGGGTAGTGACCTTACGTCCGCACTGCTTCTCAATGAAGGCCATGGCATCGGTGCTGTTGCGCGAAGGATTGACGGTGACCACACTGACGATTTCCGAGGCGCTGACGGTCAGGATTTTGAGATCCTTTTCCGGCGATGTCCAGGGAGCGGTCAGTTGCGTTTTGGGCGGTTCGGCCAAGAAGGTAACGTAGAGCCGGGTGTCGGGCGTGACTTTGATTTTCTTGAACGGCTGCGCATCGGCGAGCGATTTGATTTCATCGAATGACCGAATGACAACTTCGATTTCAGTTTTGAGCAGATCGAAGAGGCCGGCGCTGATTTTTCGCCCGAGGGCGACATTGGTATGTTTGGGGGCTGTGAAAATGATGTTTCCGCTGGCGAGAATAGTCTTGACGTTCTCGAACTTAAGAAGAGCAAACGCCTTTTTCACGTCCTCCATAGCCACTTTGTTATTTCCGCCGACATTGATGCCGCGGAGAAAAGCGATATACGTGGGCATGACGGTTAATTCCTTTCCGGTTCTTCCCCGCCCGTGAACAGATGGGTTCAGATCGGATGTTAACGATCTCGGGGATAAGGTAATATCGCTAAATTACTTAGGAAAGTCGACTAGTTTTCTCGCTGTATTGGACGATTGGTCGGCAGGTGACGGGGGGTGGCGGAAGGCGGTTCGGTACCCGGTATTTGAGGCCATCGGCTTGCGGCCGTAGCAGTTACCGTGCGAACAAACATCGGCAAAAAGTGCTTGCGCCCAAATCATAGAGTTCGTAGGTTCCTGAACTCCACAAATAACCGACCAACTTCTGAAAGGGAAACCACTCATGAACAGACGGGTAATTTTCGCAACGGCACTTTATTTGGCCTTACTGGCGACGGCGGCGATCGGGCAGACGGCCAACCGGACGAGAACGTTTACCGGAACGTATACCTGCATCGCGTGCAACCTGAGCAAGTCGATCGGAGCGCACGCACAGTGTGACACATACGGGCACGATTTCGGGGTCAAGTTGTCCGACGGCTCCTTCGTGCATTTCATGCTGAACGACCACTCGGCCGATCTGGTCAAAGGGGGCGGCCGTACCGAGTTTCCGATCACCGTAACCGGTGCATATGATCGGAGTTCCAGGACGCTTGATGTCGAGAAGTATGCCATCGACGGTGTAGAATCGACCTGGTCGCCCGAGAGCGGCAAGATGGTCAGTGCGGTGAGTCATCAGAAGATGCTGACCAACAAGGTCGCACCGACCGAAAAGCCGGACGAGAAGCTGACGAAGAAGTAAGTCGCGCGAGCGATTGCAAAACCGAGGCAGGAGCTTTTTTGGGCTTCTGCCTTTTTCTATTTCGGCGCAGGCACATTCCGGATCAGATCAGAGTTCAGAAGGTCGCGCACTTTTGCTGCGACATTTCTCTGATTTATCCACTTGATGGTTCCAGCCTTGTCGTAGAGGCAGGCTAACCGAGTCTCAGTCTGTCCGGCGCGGAGAAGCTCCACTGTCAAGAGGACTGCGGTTACGTCCTGTTCCGTATCGCCGACAACGACCTGCATGAGGTCATCGAGAATTCGTTTGAGAACCTCGGAGCTCAATTCCTGTCGAAAGCGGGTCACGGTTTTGATATCGTAGATATTCTTCGGATCTTCGGCCGTCATATCTTCGGCGAACAAGAGCACCTTGTTTTGTTCGGCCTGAAACTGAACGGGGTCGATCGGATTGAATTGCGGCAAGGGATCCGGGATCGGCCGGGCATATCCTTTGCGATCCAACAAGTCGGCCACGACATAGACGACTCCAATAACGAGAACGACGGCGATGACGATGTACATGAACCCTCCTCTTAATGCGCCAGTGTCACAATACAACGTGACCGTGATCAGGCTTGCAGGGCATATGTCGGATGTAGACGGCCTTGATGGCGAAGCGAGGTGTGATCTCCCAAACATTCCCTCACCAGATTATAGGAGACGCAGATAGCACGGGGCAAGAGGAATTACGGACGCTCAGGAAATTAGATAAGGAAAACCCACCTCAAAGAGGTGGGCCACCCAGACTTGGTTGTTGCCCGGCGCCGTTCATCTCTTAACATCAGTGACTTCGCCATCCAATCTTGTCGGCATGAACGGCTCGAGAGGATAGAAACCCGATCAGAGCTTTGGGGCGATGGCAGCCATGGCTTCGGCCGAAGTCTGCACCGGGATTATCTCAAATTCCACGAGGTCGCTCCAATGGGCAATCCAGGGATCGAACAGGGTGATGTCTTCAGTTTTCATAAGCTGCCAGCATCGAGTGAAATCGAGATCTACCCAGCTTGAGACATACTCAAGTCCGTCAGGGATGCTTCTCCCCCCTGTTTTGGCGCGACGGTATACTTCGAGGGCACCGGGGGTTTTGAACCGTTCAATAATCATGTAGAGCATGCAAATCCTTGTTTTGATGCGTGTGGGTTTCGAGATTATACGCCTCACTGGGAATCTGGTTGAACTGCCGAACAACGAGCACTTCCAAGGGGGTGCACAGATGAAGGAAAACCCACCTCAAAGAGGTGGGCCACTCACAGGATTAGCTTGTCGAGCCTCACTCATTTGAAAACACTGTTGAGCCTCGACCTACCGTTTGCTACTTCTTCGGCTGGGACATTTCTGAGACGAGGGCTTCCATCCCCTGCTGGCTTTTCTGGCCAAACTCCTGGAGCTTCTTGACCATCGTGGAATCGCTCGACGTATAGATTTCCATAACGGCATCGCCGGAACTGACCATATCCGGCACGACTCCCTGCAAATACAGTTCGCCAAGCATGGTGCAATGCGGGCAGGTGTACGGCTTTTGACCGGACTGCAAAGCTTTGACGACGGGGGCCATCGAAGCCAGCGCCTTGCCGAAAGCAGCCTTGTATTCCGGGTCGATATGAACGACTGACATGGTGCCGTTGTGAAGCTGGTGGTACTCGGTCTTCATATGTTCGACCAGGCCGGGCTGGGCGGCGAGTTTGTTGCAGAACTCGCACTTCTTCATGTCGAACCAGGGGGCATCATCGGCCGCGACGGCGATGAGGGTCAACGCAAAGAGCATCAGGGTGGCGGTTAACAGGGTTTTCCGCATGGACATCCTCCAGTTTGTGATTCAGATAGTGGTTGGCAATGGTCCATGATAAGGAATGGGTCGGGTTTTGGCAAGAGCGGTTTGGAGGGGGGGCTACTGACTCCCTCACAGCTAGGTTCCAAAGAGGAATGCCACCCAAATCAGACCTACCTTCTCCCCCGGCTTCGATCACTGGCGAGAGCGCGATCACGCCGATAGTTTCCCCTTCCTGGATTTGCTCTTTTCGGCGACCGCCTCAGCGGCCGTCCCGGTAGCCTTTATGGCCTCGATGCCAATTTCGGAAACCAATTGTGCGAAGGACTTGGTTGCTTTGTCCGGTTTAATATCGACAAACGCGGTGTGGACCGAATCATTCCAGCGGAAGGCTTTTTCCAGCTCGTCAATATCCTTGATCTGTCCACCCTTCAGGTAAACATACAGCCGGCCGAATCTGAGCGCATGCCTGAGTGAGTAAAGGGCCGTGCCTTCGTGGAGAAATGCGCGCGCAATACTAATGAGAAAGTAGAGTGTGCCGCCGAGGAGTGCGCCGACAGTGAGCATACGCAGAACCATCAGTATGGTCTGGTTCGGTTGGAAGTCAACAAAGCTCGAAGTGAACTCTCTTGAAGTCTCCCACAGATAGACGCACGCACAGGCCATGAGGACCACGGTCAGGGTGGCCGTAAACCCACCGAGTCGGTGATATCGCACGGCTCTATCGGTAATTGCCTTCTGTGCTTTCTCGACAAAGACATCGGTGGCGGCGACTTTGTACGGATCTATCCCTGGTGGGCCTTGTTGCCGGAGGATGTTTGCAGCGGTAAGCCAGAGGGTCTTGCGCTGGAGGACTTCTTCGCCGATCTCAGACCATCGGCGATTAGTGGCTTCCTTCTCCTTTCCCGAGAACTTGGGAAAGGCCATGAACGAAGAGTAGAGTTTCTTCAGGGCTGTACCACTTGATGTCAGCGGCCCGGTGGGGACAATCTTTTTCTGGGGTTCCGTCTCGGCTGGTACCGGATTTGAGGCATTGCCCTCGTTGGCGGCGAGACCCGATCGGGCCTTTATCCAGTTGTCGAGCCCTTTGCATTGCACCGCCTCATCGGTGGGCGGCAAGCTCGTCCCGACTGGCGCAAGACCATGTATCCAGATTTGCGCAAGGAGTCGATCAACAGCAGATAGGAACGGAGCCGGTTTGCCTGGACCTGCGATGATCTCTTTGGCTGCATAGACCAGTTGTTGCAGAGACTCCAGGATGACCAGAGCCTCGTCATTCCTCTTGCCGGTAAACTCGCTGTTAAGGGATGCACTTATGACAATGGCGCGTGCCTCCCTGAGCCGATTGAGAATGTTTCGATAGCTGTTTGCTTGCGATTCGTCCGTTCCGGCGAGCGCAAGAAGGCGGTTTTCCAGAGCCACTAACAGGTCATCTGAAAACGCCTCAACTACCGACCAGACCTCCGGATCTTGCCATTGGCGCATATCCTACCCCGCATAATGATTGTCACGAATTTAGCCACCCAATAGTGTCAAGATATGGCAATAGAGTGAGATTAGTCAAGTAGCTTGCCGAAGCTGGTCAGATGGAGCGATCGTTGAACGAGAACCCGCGGCTACTTTCAAAGAGGGCTCTCCCCCACCCTAAAGGGCGGGCCACCGTTGTGCTGTCGGGTTTCTCGTCCCGCCTGTAAGCGGGACTCCGAACCCGACTTACTACAATATTTACAACGCGCCGATGCGGCGAAGGAACGGTTCCACCTGCGGCGGTTTGCCCCGGAATTTCTGGTACAAAGACATCGCACTCTCGGAGCCGAGCTTCTCCAGTATGTACTTTCGGAAAAGCGAAGCCGTCTTCCTGTCAAACAGCGATGTTTCTTTGAACGCCTGGAAAGCATCGGCGTCCAGCACGCCGGCCCAATCATAGCCGTAGTAGCCGGCGGAATAGCCCCCCATCATATGACCGAAATAGACGGTGTGATAGCGAGGAACTATTTCCGGGATGAGGCCGATACGATCCATCGCAGCCTTTTCAAAATCAGTCACATTGACATTTTTCGCATCGGGCAACTCATGCCAGGCCATGTCGAGGAAGCAGTTGGCCAGATATTCCACCGACTCGAATCCCTTATTGAACAGATGGCTGTTCTTGAGCCTGGCGACCAGCTCCGCCGGGATGACTTCGCCGGTTTTGTAATGGCGGGCATAGAGCTTGAGCATTTCCGGCTCGAGCGCGAAGTTCTCCATGAATTGCGACGGCAATTCCCCGGCATCCTGCTCGGTGTAATCTTCACGGTACACCGAAGCGGACAGGAGCGTGTTGAGACAGTGACCGAACTCGTGGAAGACAGTCAGGAAATCATCCATACTCATCAGCGATGGAGTGTCCGCGGTCGGTTTGCTGGAGTTGCAGACCAGGGTCGAGAGCGGAAGAACGCGCTGGCCGTCTTTGATGAAGGTGCCTCGGAACGCTCCGGACCAGGCGCCGGAACCTTTGGATTCACGCGGGAAGAGATCGGTGTACAACAGGCCGAGCAGTTTGCCGCTTGATTCCTGAACCTCGTACACTTTGACTTCCGGGTGATAGATCGGGATGTCTTTCCGTTCGACAAATTTGAGGCCGTACAGTTTCTGGGCGAGGGTAAACATCCCCTTCTCGACATTTTCCTGAGAGAAATATGGGCGCAGAGCGGCATCATCGATATCGTACTTGGCTTTGCGCAGTTTTTCGGCGTAGTACCACCAGTCCCATGATTCGATCTTGATGCCGGCATGTTCGGAGTCGGCAATCGCCTGCATTTCGACCAATTCAGCTTTGGCGCGATTCAAGGATGGTGTCCAGAGGGACCAGAGGAATGAATCGACCACTCGGGCTGAGCCGGCCATGTGATCTTCGAGAAAGAAATCTGCGGGGGTGGCATAGCCGAGGAGCTTGCAGCTCTCTTCGCGGAGGGACATGAGCTTCTGGACTATGGCCTTGTTGTCGTTGTCGTTGTCCCGGTTGCAGCGCATGAAGTAGGCGGTATAGAGTTTCTTGCGAAGTTCACGATTGGTAGAGTACTGCAGAAAGGGCGTCCAGCTCGGGCGCTGGGCAGTATAGACCCACTTGCCGGGCATACTGCGGGCGGCAGCTTCTTCGGCGCCCAGAGCGATGATATTGTCCGGAAGGCCGGCGAGGTCGGCTTTGTTGTCGATTACTATGTAGGAGTTGTTGGTCTCGGCCAGTGTGTTGTTGTGATATTTGAGCCCAAGGAGCGAACTCTCGTTGTTGATTTCGCGAAGGCGGGCTTTCTGGGCGGAGTCCAGCAGTGCACCGCTCTTAATGAAATTGTGATAGAGATGTTCGAGCAGAAAGATCTGGTTCGGGGCGAGACCAGCGGAGGCGCGTTTGTCATACACCTGTTTGATCCGGGCGAATAGCTTTTCATTGAGCCAGATGCCATCCTGATGGGTGGTCAACAGCGGTGAAAGCTGCTCGGCAAGTTGTTGCATTTCCGGAGAGTTCATGGTCCCGAGGAGTGAGTAGAACACGCCATTCACGGTAGACAGGGTCTGGCCGGAGAGATCGAATGGTTCGATCGTGTTCTTGAATGTCGCCGGGGCGGGGTTGGCGATGATGGCATCGATTTCCGCCTGCTGTTGTTTGATCCCCTCCTGGACGGCCGGAAGATAGTCTGAGTTCTTGATCAGATTGAACGGCGGCGTCTGGTACAGGGTTTTGGGGGTGACCAGAAGCGGGTTGTCCTGGGCCAGGATCGGCTGGCAGAGGAGGGTGAGCAGTATGGCGAGTGTATATCTCAGCACGTTATGCCTCACAGAGGTTGAGTATTTTCTGGAGTAAAATATCCACAAAGGTCGGGAGGTTGTAAAGGGGGATTTGGGGGGCCAATAGCGTGTAAGAGAAATGTCGAAACGGCAGGAGTCTCGACCTACTTGCCTCGTCCGGAGCATAAAGCAGACAATAAAGACCCTATTATATATTGATAGTCCGCCCGAAGCGGTCGATAGTATGAAATAAGAAGACAAATTTGGGGGTTATTTTTCGCTATGCAAGTTATTAAGCGATGCCCGAGTTGTGGCGAGGAATTTACGATCGAAGATCTGTTCGAGTTACGGGACATTCACCCGACCGGGTTGATGGCCGACCCACGTGACGCCCATCACTGTTTGTTGCACTTTGTGCATGATACAAGTGCGTGCAAAACGTCGTTTGTCATCCACTCGAGCGAGATTGCCGGTCACCTGGGCAGTCAATTTGCCAGAGGACCGGTATCCCGAGGAACGGACTGCCCCGGTCATTGCACCCAGATTGAGGATTTATCGGTATGCAAGACATCGTGCAGCTTGCGCCGGTACCGAGAATTGATGCTCACCTTGATCGAACGGCGCGAGGCAGTCGTCTGAAGGGCGCTGCTTGAGATTGTTGGTGGCAAGGAGGTATGTCGAAACTGCAGGAGTTTCGACATACTTTTCTAGGGGATCAGTTTTACCAGCAGGCTGACTAATTCGAGGCTGACGCAGATAGCTATTCCGACAAGACACGGAATACCGGGTGTGACTTGGGGCATAAACTTGGCCGCCTCTTCTGCGTCGTACCACCCTGCAAACGTGTATTTGTTCTTGCTAATACAATGCCACATGTATCGGGCCACATCAGGCAATATCCATAGTACCAAAAGGACCAAGGCGCCGGCAATGCAACCCATCGCCACGTACGTTCTATGTTCCGAGCCCCCAAAGTAGCCGAAGTCCTTTCCGATCAATATGAAACGAAAAATGAAATAGAACCAAACGGGGAAAAGTGCCAGGAAGAATCTCTGGCGAAAGGCGCGGGCTTTTGGGGAGAAGGGGTTCATGGGCACATTTCTTTCAATTGACAGCGGCAGGAGCACAGGGCTCCTGCCCTACTTTCAAAAGATCCTCTCCAAGAATTTGGCCGCCTTGTCGGAAATCCCTACAATCTTGTTTGTCGCCTGGCGATAGAATTTGAAATTCAGTTCGGTTTCAGCCCGGCCGTCTTCCCAATCTCGAAAGACCTTGAGTTTGTCGCGACCGAGCGGCTTTTTGGCATTTGCGGTTCGTTTGACCGTGATATTCACGCGGGGCGTCTGGCGCGGAATGCCGGGTTTCAAGGGGACGGCTGAGGCCGAAGTCACAATCCCTTTCGCCACGAGCCCGCTCCCCCCTTCGTTTTCGGAGGCGAAGATGTAGATCGTGTCGCCAGCTTCGATAAGTTTGCCGCCATACATGGTCTTCTGGGCGGGGAACTCGAAGGTCTTGGCAGCCGGATCGGTGATTTCGGTCTTGATGGCGTAGGGCATGGGTTGTCTACTTTCTCGACGGGAGCTGGTCGACTAGATCCTTGATTTTGCCTTCGAGATTGTAGGCCGTGAAGTTGGCTTCGTTGACCTGACGATAAACGGTGGCCAAGTCGAGTTCGCTGAGCTCATAACTTAAGACCTCGGCGATTACGTGCATTTCGCGGTATGTCTGTTCGCGCTCATGTTGCCCTCGTTTACCGCCTGGGATATGCATCCAAAGATCATCCAAATTTTCCCAAATTTCCTTCAGTACGGTTGACTTGAGGTTATAGACCTCGGGGAATCGGCTTTCAAGCTCATCGAAATTTCCAACCTCTCCGGCAGCAAACGCTGTGGCCACTGTTAATAGGTAAGCACGCTCGGATTGAAATTGCGCCGGGTCGACGGGCGGCCGGCTCTCCTTTCTTTCCTCCCCGCGCATCGAACTGGAGCCAAAAAAGTAATAGAGCGCGAAAATCGCCGCGATGATGATGAGTGCGTAAAGTGTTGACAAGTTCTACTTAATTCCCTTCATGATGACAGGAGCACAGGGCTCCTGCCCCTTCGATATGAATTGTCCAACTACAGTAGTCTCGACCTATTTCGACTCCTCTGTACCCATAGCCCATTCCGCGGTAACTGATTGCACCTCTCGGATCACTTCGTCGCGGTCCGAGAGATAAGCTTTGCGCAGTCTCAGGTATGTGACAATCAAGCGATGTTCAGGCAAGTCCGTACTTAGAAGTTCAAGGATCAGCAAGCGCCTGGCTTTTCCCTCTTCAGAGGTAATGAAGTAAGAACTCTTCAAGTCACGATACATGCGTTGCAGGACGCGAGACCGGAACACTTTCTCGTAACGAAAAGTGCGAGCAACCTCTCGCCGCCCTGTGTCAATTTCATCCACTACGCTATTGGCTATGGTCCGTAATATATGGCGTTCTTGTTCGAAGTGGACCGGGTCAATCAAAACGAGATTAACCGATTTCGGCTCCTTTAATCGGAACTCGTGAATCAATCGGGCGAGCCCAAACAGCCACCATCCAACCAATAGCCAGAAGACCAACACAAGCAGGGCGAAGAGGATTATTAAGGGCATGACCAGACATCCAATTGCGACCTCTCCTCCGCTCTGGTCCTGAGGCTTTGGCTTTTTCTTCACGCGAATCAAAGTAATTGCGTCATGGTTAGTTCGGTGTAATCTCGAAACTGCCGGAGTTTCGAGCTACTTCGACTTCCTCGTTTCCCATTGTGGAGACCGCGACCAATACAGAACTCTGGGATCTCGTCTGGAGTAAGGAATTTTATTTATACGACCTCCCGCTGGTTGCAGCCGCTACCTGGGTAAAATATCTCATTCCCTCCACTAATTGTAAACAGCAAAAAACCCCCGGCCATTGCTGGACGGGGGTCTTATTTACCCCGGCGGCTTTCTACTTGGAGATGAGTTGGGCGAGGTGGTCGATCAAGTGTTCGATACGTGCTACTATTTCGGCGCGGTTCAAGCCGGATTGGCCAATATCCAGCGTATCGTATCGAAATTGAACGGCAAAAGGGGTTAGTTCCGAAAGAGCACGCCATTCGGTCGCGATCGGAGCGCCGGCTTCGGAAAGCATTAAGAATAGCTCGTCGAGATCGTGAATTTTAGGGTATTCCACATCAAGAAATGCAAGCCATCCCTTAAGGCACTTCTCCACAGCCTGTTGCGCCTGAAAACCGAATATTTCGTCGGGAAAAACGGCCGGATCACTCATACCCCTGGCGGCCCTGAGATCGCGGCGAGCAATTTCAAGAAGAAGTCGAACCTGATCAGGATCGAGCATACAAGACTCTCCCCTCCCTCAGGCATCGGCCGATAATGTGATTCTTGGAATCGCGCCACTGGTCCAGTTCATCCTTGCTGTACAGCAGGACGTCCTTGGCTATACGATACTGAGCCAGTTCGCGGCGAATCTTATTGATTCCCGCGAGCCGATTGCGCGTCTGGTCAAAGCGGCCATCGACCACCACAAGAAGATCCAGATCGGAATTGGGGCCGGGGGTGCCGTTGGCATATGAGCCAAAGAGGTAGACGGCGACCGGGTTCGCAGAATTCACGATCGTATTGGTTACGTCTTTGAGTAGCTTATCAGTTACGGTGACCATAGATGGAAGATAGACTCTCCGAAATCAATTCGCAATTATTGAATGTATCGGCAGCTTCTCAGCAAAAAACCCCCGGCCATTGCTGGACGGGGGTCTTATTTACCCCGGCGGCTTTCTACTCTCCCACACCCTTACAAGTGCAGTACCATCGACGTTGATAGGCTTAACTTCTGTGTTCGGAATGGGAACAGGTGTGACCCTATCGCTATCGCCACCGAGAATATCTGTCGGTGTCAGGCAGAGGCGCCTGACACCACAATCTTCTCTAGTCTTCTGCTCCGAAGAACGTTGGACGGAGCTTTCCCAACAGACTGCGCAGAGGGCGCGAAATGAGATGCCCTCAATTTCGTCTGCAGGACTGTCATATATTGAGATATGAGAGTTTTAATAATTACCTATTGAATAGGTAATTTACCGATTAAGCCTCACGACCTATTAGTATCACTCGACTGAATGCATTACTGCACGTACATCTGTGACCTATCAACCTGGTCATCTTCCAGGGGTCTTTAGAGTCTTTCGACTGGGAAATGTAATCTTGGAATGGGTTTGGTACTTAGATGCTTTCAGCACTTATCCCTTCCTGACGCAGCTACCCTACGATGCCGTTGGCACGACAATAGGTGCACCGGAGGTCAGTTCAACCCGGTCCTCTCGTACTAAGGTCAAATTTCCGCACATTTCCTACGCCCGTATCAGATAGGGACCGAACTGTCTCACGACGTTCTAAACCCAGCTCACGTACCACTTTAATTGGCGAACAGCCAAACCCTTGGGACCTTCTCCAGCCCCAGGATGTGATGAGCCGACATCGAGGTGCCAAACCCCCTCGTCGATATGAACTCTCGGAGGAGATAAGCCTGTTATCCCCAGAGTACCTTTTATCCGTTGAGCGACGGCATTTCCATACACAACCGCCGGATCACTAACACCTGCTTTCGCATCTGCTCGACTTGTAGGTCTCGCAGTCAAGCTCCCTTGTGCGTTTACACTCTAAAGCCGATTACCACCCGGCCTGAGGGAACCATTGCGCGCCTCCGTTACATTTTGGGAGGCAACCGCCCCAGTTAAACTACCCGCCTGACACTGTCTCTGAACCCGGTATAGGGCTCGAGGTTAGATATCCGATAGCATAAGGGTGGTATTTCACCGGTGACTCCACCGACCCTAGCGGGCCAGCTTCAACGTCTCCCACCTATGCTACACATACGGTACCAGACACCAATGTCAGGTTATAGTAAAGGTTCACGGGGTCTTTCCGTCCCGATACGGGAAAGCGGCATCTTCACCGCTGCTACAGTTTCACCGGGGCTCACGTAGAGACAGTGCCGCAATTGTTATACCATTCGTGCAGGTCGGAATTTACCCGACAAGGAATTTCGCTACCTTAGGACCGTTATAGTTACGGCCGCCGTTTACTGGGGCTTCAATTCAATGCTTCGCCTTGCGGCTGACATCTCCTTTTAACCTTCCAGCACCGGGCAGGTATCAGTCCCTATACGTCGTCTTATTAGACTTAGCAGAGACATATGTTTTTAGTAAACAGTCATCGCGGCCATTTCGCTGCGGCCAGTTTCGACTTCATACGCAGGTATGTTATCTACTTCTGGCACTCCTTTTTCCGAAGTTACGGAGTTAATTTGCCTAGTTCCTTTACGTGAGTTCACCCGAGCACCTTAGGATACTCTCCTCGCCTACCTGTGGCGGATTGCGGTACGGATTGCAGAGCAACTGGCATAGAGGTTTTTCTTGGCAGTCTGTTTAGGGTAATTTCGATCCGAAGATCTTATCCATAACCTCTCGATGTTAGGCTCGCGGATTTACCAACGAACCCCATCTACAGGCTTAGGCCGGCACAACCATCAGCCGTCTTACCTTTCACTTCTGCGTCGCCCCATAGCTCATAACGTCTCTCTACAAGTACAGGAATTTTAGCCTGTTTTCCATCGTCTACGCCTTTCGACCTCGACTTAGGATCCGACTAACCCTGGGAGGTTTAGCCTTGCCCAGGAAACCTTAGGCTTACGGTGAGCAAGTTTATATTCTTGCTTTCTCGCTACTCGTTCCGACATAATCTCTTGCCTCACGCTCCAGCGCCGCTCGCGCGACACCTTCGATGCTAAGGCAATGCTCCCCTACCACTCGCCCTTGCGGACAAGTCCAGAGCTTCGGTTCTATGCATAGTCCCTTGAATTATCGGCGCGGAATCACTAGACTAGTGATCTGTTACGAACTCTTTAAATGATGGCTGCTTCTAAGCCAACATCCTAGCTGTTTAAGTAATTCCACATCCTTTACCACTGAGCATAGATTTGGGACCTTAGCTGCTGGTCTGGGTTGTTTCCCTTTTGGCGATGAAGCTTATCCCCCACCGCCTGACTCCCGGAAAACATTTCGCGGCATTCGGAGTTTGATTGGGTTTGGTAGCCTTGTAGGGCCCCTAGCCCATTCAGTGCTCTACCTCCGCGAAACTCATATCCGAGGCTAGCCCTAAAGCTATTTCGAGGAGAACCAGCTATTTCCAAGTTTGATTGGCCTTTCACCCCTAGGTACAGTTCATCACCCAGCTTTTCAACACCGGTGTGTTCGGACCTCCAGCTCCTTTTACAGAACTTTCATCCTGACCATACCTAGATCACTTGGCTTCGGGTCTACTCCGTGCGACTAAACGCCCTATTCAGACTCGCTTTCGCTTCGGGTGCGTCAGTGTTTGACTTACCCTTGCCACACAGAAGTAACTCGCCGGATCATTATTCAATAGGCACGCCGTCAGTCCAACGTCTCCGAAGAGACATTTTTCCTCCGACCGCTTGTAAGCACACAGTTTCAGGTACTATTTCACTCCCCTCTCGGGGTACTTTTCACCTTTCCCTCACGGTACTTGTTCACTATCGGTCAATTTGAGTATTTAGCCTTGGATCGTGACCGACCCAGTTTCCTACAAGGTTTGCCGTGCCTCGTAGTACTTGGGAGATTCGCTCGAGGTAACATTCAGTTTGAAATACGCGACTATCACGCACTTTGGTTGTTCTTTCCAGAACATTTTTTTACCGATTGTTACTCCCTACTGCGTCCCGCAACACCTCGACTTGCGTCTTGGTTTAGGCTGCTCTGCTTTCGCTCGCCGCTACTGACAGAATCACATATTGTTTTCTTTTCCTCCGGGTACTTAGATGTTTCAGTTCCCCAGGTTGTCCTCCTACTGATAAATCAGCAGGATCCTCAGTATTACTACTAAGGGGATTGCTCCATTCGGAAACCAACGATTAATAGAGTC
>JBATNE010000205.1:0-20305 GCA_049290195.1 Candidatus Zixiibacteriota bacterium | reverse complement strand
CAGCCTCAGCGCCGTCTTTCGCCCCACGAAGGGGGGAACACTCATCGATCTCGCCATGCTTCAGCATGGGTTTGACCCGGCCGATACGTTGACCCGTCGTCGCGAAGGATACCACCTCAAACTGGATCAGGCTGTGACCTCGGCGAGTGCCCAGGGGACCGCTTCCATCCACGACCTCGTGCTCGCCAAAGAGCCGGGACTCAAAGACTATTTGGTCGAAGACTGGTACACCAAACGCAGTTTCATCGATCATTTCTTCTCTCCGGGTACCACCCTCGAAGGGTTCAAGAAGGGGCAATTCGGCGAGGATGGTGATTTTGTTCTGGAACCGTACCGCTATCATCTCGATCCGGCGACCAATACCGTGCTACTTGTTCGCGACGGCCACGTCCGCCGTGCCGACAGCTCCGCCGCTGTTCGAATCAGTAAGCGATTCGCATTCCACCCGACATCGGGACAAATAGATGTCACGTATGAACTCGTGAAGCTCTCCGGCCACAATATGACCGTGCAGTTCGCGGTGGAAAACAACTTCTCATTCCAGGCCGGCCATGCCGCCGATCGATTCATCACGGTCGATGGCCATCGCCCCACCAACTCGTTCCTCGATTCGATAGGCGAACACAAGTCCGTCAATGCCGTTGCCATGTCCGACCAGTATCGCGGCCTTGGCCTTGGCGTGGTATCAGACGAACCGGCCACCATCTGGCACTGTCCGTTGTTCACCGTCTCACTGTCCGAAGGCGGGTTCGAGAAGGTGTACCAGGGAACGACGCTGGTACATCAGTTTCATCTGGAACTGAGTGAAGATCCGGTCAGGTTGCGCTTGACCCTGTATGCCGGCAAGATGGATGATGTCCAGAAGCACTGCGTGGCTCCCAAGTTGACCCACGCCCGACCCTAGCCGGCTGCCAACATTACGTTGGCGGGATGATTCGCTCTTCATTATCTTGATGCTATGCTCAGTGAACTGGCTCTCCTTATTCAGCGCTCGCGTCATGCCGTCGTGCTGACCGGCGCAGGCATATCGGCTGAATCCGGCGTCCCGACATTTAGAGGCAAAGAAGGATTGTGGGGGAAATTTCGCCCCGAAGAGCTCGCTACCATGGAGGCGTTCATTGCAAATCCCAAAATCGTGTGGGAATGGTACAACTGGCGTCGCGAACTCCTCAAGAGTGTCGCTCCAAACGCCGGTCATCTGGCCCTGGTTGAGCTCGCCGACTATTTCGAAAGTATGGCTGTGATAACGCAAAATGTCGATGGCCTCCACCGCATGGCCGGTTCGAAAGATGTTCTGGAAATACATGGCAACATTACCAGGAACAAGTGCGCCGAATGTGGTCGTCCGATCGAATTGGACAAGGACATAGAACCCGCCGATATCCCGCGCTGCGGGCAGTGCGGCGGACAGATCCGACCCGATGTCGTCTGGTTCGGCGAGATGCTCCCCGAGGCCGTCATCGAACGGGCCTTCCAGTTATCCGGCGAAGCCGATCTCTTCTTTTCCATCGGAACCTCGGCCTTGGTCCACCCGGCAGCAAGCCTGCCGCTGGTCGCCTATAGAGCCGGAGCCACCCTGGTAGAGATCAATCCGGAACCTACGCCGCTGACCCCATTGGCCCATATCGCAATCAGCGGAAAATCGGGAGAAATCCTGCCGGATCTCGTTGCCCAGGTCCGAAAAATGAAGGAGGCCTCATAGTCGATATGTAGGCTACAGGGGATGTTGCTGTGTACAATAGAAATGGTGCCTCCCCGTCCTGAAACAGTATGAACAACTACAAGCGCACACTTTCCATATTGGCTCTTTTGGCATTGCTCATCTTTGCATCGGGTGGGTGCGTCTACTACAACACGTTCTTTAATGCCCGCCAGGCCTTCAATAACGCCGAAAAGTATCGCAAGAAGACCGGAATCGGGACTCAATCCAGCTACAATGAAGCCATCAAGAAAGCGCTGAAGGTTGTCGAGAGTCATCCGAAGTCCGGGTACTATGATGACGCCCTCTATGTCCTCGGCGTATCGTACTTTTACACCAAGCAGTACGGACGGGCCGACCGGCGGCTCCGGGAGCTGATAGCTGACTATCCCAAGTCCAAGTATGTGAACGATGCCCGGCTCTATCTGGCCAAGACCAAGCTGGAATCGGATGAAGTCGAAAATGCCGTCGCGATCTTTGACGAGATATTCCAGGGGAAATACAGCAAGCAGTTCCGCGCCGAAGCCGCCATGGCGCTCGGCAACTATCACCTGAAGCAGAAAGACCACGCCACCGCTCTCCGCTTCTTCATGTCAGTCCGGGATTCTCTGGGGGACGAGAGTCAGAAATTGCAGTCCCAGCGATTAATTGCCGACGGCTACTTTGACTCGTTCAAGTTTGGCGACGCACTGAAAGGCTATCTGCAGGTCCTGGGATTGAAACCTGATCATGACGACCGCTTCCATTCTCTCTACAGGGCTGCCCTGTGCTCGTATCGATTGCAGCGTACCACCGCCGGATTCGATTATCTCAATCAGTTAATCAAAGACCCGCTGTTTTATGACTCCCTTGGCGTACTCAATCTTGCGGTAGGCGAAGGATACGAAGCGTCCTCTGATCTCGATCAGGCCGAGAATGTCTATCTCGACGTTGCCATGACCTCCAAGAATAATCAGTGGGTCGGAGAAGCGTACTACCGTCTTGGGCTGATCTATCAATTCGACTACGATGATCTGCCCAAAGCCAAATCGTACTATGACAAGGCGGCCAGTTCATCAGGCGGGACTGAATCGGGTCGGGATGCTACCGCGCGAGCTGCCGATATCGGACGACTCCAGGGACTCGTCAAGGCCGGGGTAGATACCGCGGCTGTTCGCATGGCTCAACAGGGGCTTGACTCCTTGATCAACTCGGACATTTCCGATGAAGACCTCCGTAAGGAATATGCTCGCCTGACAAAGGCAGCCAAGAAGACAGATAGTACTTCCTTGTCCACTCCGTCCGACTCTCTTAAGAAGGACTCGTCAACGGTTGTAGATAGTCTCAAGCTGGTTTCGACTCGCCCGGCTGACAGCCTCAAGAGAGACTCGGCAATAACCGACTCAATGGCGGCAAAAGGCGCTGTCAGTCCCACCTTGGACTCGCTTGCGCTCCCCGATAGCGCCGCCGTACGAAAAGACACTGTTCCCGTTGTCCGTCCTGATAGCGCCGCCGTACCAAAAGACTCCATTCCCGCCGTCAATCCCGACAGCACAGTCGGAGTCATTGTTAAGTCGGGGCCGCAACGACTGATTGATTCTCTCAAGCATATCGATGACTCGCTCGCGGCAGTGGAACGTGCGAAGAAGCTCTCTGATAGTGCCTCAGCGGCAATGGCGATGGCACAGCGTGCGGCTTTGGCAGACTCACTCAGACTCATGTCGGACTCCCTGAATGCCGCCGAACAGTTGAAGAGATATGCCGACAGCACGGCCAGGATCAACGGGCTGCCGGTGGGCCCTGATTCTCTCAAGAACCTGACCGACAGCACTTCGAGGCGTCAGGGTGCTGCCGCTCTTCATCTGGGCGATTCACTCACCTCTCTTGACAGCCTTCGAATGAAGGCTTTGGGTGATTCAACCGGCAAATCGAACGCCACCATAGTCAAGCAGCCGGACTCACTCGGCGCAGCCGGTTCGGAAAAACCGGAACTCAAGAAGGACACCGCCTACGCCTCCAAATTGCGGGCGGCCAATAAACCCAAGGTCGTGAAAGACACCGGCATTACCCGTGAACAGATTTGGAATCGTATCAATGATGCTGCGCAGTCTCTTTATGCTCTGGCTGAGTTGTACTGGTTCCAATTGGATAAGCCGGATTCGGCGATGAAGCAGATGCAGGAATTACTGACGCTGTTCCCCAAATCGGACAAAGCGCCCCAGGCGATGATTGCACTCGCTCAGATGTACCGTGACTACAAAGCTGACACCGCCACCGCCGACTCCTTGCTCCATACGGCGCTGAAGCAGTTCCCTCGGTCGGACCACGCCCCGGAGGCACTATCCGCTCTGGGACTTATCGGAACTCCAGCGGACACCGGATATCCGCAGTACTATATGCACCGAGCCGACTCATTTCTGGTCGATGCCAAGCAGTACGATTCGGCCCGCTACTACTATTCCTATGTTTCCAAACGATTCCGACTGTCACGGTATCGGCCTCAGGCCGCCTTCAACGCCATCTGGGTGACGGAGAACTATCTCAGCCCGGGTGACTCGTCCGTGTACCTTGCCTATAAGAATTTCGCTGATTCGTTCTCGACTTCGACTTTTGCGCAGGAAGCCAACCGTCGCCTCACCTTTGTCCCGCCTCCCAAGATTCCTCGGCCGGTTTCAAAGAAGAAATCGGATGCGGAAAAGGCAGAAGACTCGCTGTCGGCGCTTGGTCCGAACCTCGTAGCCAAAGCAATGGAGTCGGTACCGGAGTCCACCAAGGCATACGTCGATCCGCGCACCGCCGCATTCGTTGGCCCCAAGAAGGAAGAGCTTATTATTCTCGACCTCAAGCCGACTGAGATTGGGATAGAATTTGTCTATCCCACTGAGGCGTATAATATCGAAGGTACCAATTTTGAACTCTATTTCCAGATTCTGTTAGATGTTACCGGCAGAGTAATAGACGTAAACCTCAAGGTCCCGACCTCTTCCGAAGAACTCAATCGTCGCGCTCAGCAGACTGTGGCTTCCATGCGGTTCGACCCGTTGGCCGTATCAAGCGAACTCCAGCGCAAAGCGAGAGATATCGTCCTTCCCGAAGATCAGGTCGACCCCCGCGGACGCTGGTATGTCTTGAAGTACCTTATTGCCAAGCCGGACTATGCCCGCTAGCAGCTGCTAGCCCCCCTGCCTCTGCGCTTGCCAAGGGTCCGTTCCACATGTATTATCAGGTCGTTATTCCGTGCGGGCAGGGGAATTAGTGCCGGTTGCCCGCCACACGCTACAAGGAGAATCGAATGTCGGCTATCGACAATCTACAGAAAATACAGCAAAAGAACCGATCCCTGATCTGCCTCGGTCTGGATCTCGATCCGCGCAAGATGCCCTCCGACCATGGCGGTTCAGTCAAAGGGATGTTTGACTTCACCCATCGGATTATCGACGCCACCGCCGATCTGGTCTGCGCTTACAAGCCAAACCTGGCGTTCTTTGAGTCCCTGGGCTCCGAAGGCCTGTCTCTTCTCAAACTGATTCGCGAACGGATTCCCGAAGAAATTCCGGTCATTTTCGACGGCAAACGAGGTGATATTGGCAATACCTCACAGTTCTACGCCGAAGCCCTCTTCGACCGGTTTCGAGCCGACTGGGTCACCGTCAGCCCCTACATGGGATATGATTCCATCAAGCCGTTTCTTGACTACACAGATAAGGGAGTGTTCGTCCTCTGTTTGACATCAAACACCGGCGCAAGTGACTTCCAGATGTTGAATGTGAACGGCCAGCCGCTCTATCGCTATGTTGCCGAGAAAGTGCTGTCGTGGAACAAAGACGGAAACTGCGGCCTCGTAGTCGGTGCTACCCATCCCGACCAACTTCGCGATCTCCGCAACGCAGCCGGCGATATGCCTATTCTGATTCCCGGAGTTGGAGCGCAGGGGGGATCGCTCGAAGAAGCCTGTGTGATCGGTACCGATGGATTCCAGAAGCCTGCAATCATCAATGTCTCCCGATCGGTATTGTACGCGTCTTCAGACAAAGACTTTGCCGCCCGTTCACGTCAGGAACTGGAAAAGTTGAATGCTGTGGTAGTCTTGAAACGGAATGCACTTAATCGTGCACAGCAACCGACCCCGGCCCAACCGGAACCCGAGCAGGCGCCTGCCGAACCAGCCTCAGTGCCGAACCACGAGCAGAGCCAGCCGGACAACGACCAGGCTTCGCCCCAGCAGTAGAATACTCTTCTTGAGATTAATCCAATTGATGCAGCCGCTCCCTTTACCGGGAGCGGTCTACCATTCCAGTTCGTGAGCCAGCACGGAGTAGATAAACCCGTGGTGGTATTCCCCCAGATAGAAATAATGGTGCCGGAGCGTACCATCTTTGCGGAAGCCTGCGGATTCCATAAGTGCCACCGCCCCGGCATTGAACGCTGCCGTCTGGGCGTACACTTTGTTGAGACCGCGATATCTGATGAGATAGCGACACAGCAGTTTGACCGCTTCGCTTCCATACCCTTTGCGCCGCATATCCGGATCAACAAGTAATCCGATCTCGGTCGTTCGGTTCTGTACATTCAGATCGAAGAATCTCACCCGCCCAACCGGAACATTGTCTTCCTTGCGAACCACCATGAACGTCTGCTGTTCCGGCGTTCTCTCCTGCTTCTTGAACGCCTCCATCGCTTCGGCCGCCGTATGGAACGTGATTGGCCGGCAACTCTGAGACTGCGGTTCGCTCAGTGTGAACCAGTGATGCGTGTTGGCAATATCTTCCGGGGTTGCCGGACGAAGATAGACTTTGTCTCCCACCAGCGAAGGCGGGGTCGGGTAGGTTTTCTTCTCAGCCATTACAGGTACTTCTTCTTGAGCTCGGTCTCATTCGCCTCGTACATCTTGATGGCATCTCTGATGGCATTGTTGGCGTCAATGCGACCACGCAGGGTATCAACGATTACTTCTTTGTGTTCCAGGATTTTGTAGTCTTCGAAAAACCGCCGCAATTCCCGCACGATATGGCGGGGGAGAGCGGAAATATCTTCATAGATATTGTAAGCCGGGTCGTTGTAGTGGACGGCGATAATCTTGTCGTCCTGTCCCTTTTCGTCCCGCATCGACATCATGCCGATCGCCTTGCACTGCACCAGACAGAGCGGTGCCAGTTCTTCCTGGCACAACACCAGAATATCAAGCGGGTCACCGTCGCCGCAGTAGGTCCGCGGAACGAATCCATAGTTGGCCGGGTAATGAACGGAGCTATACAGAACGCGATCGGCCATCAGAAGGCCGGTCTTCTTGTCCAGTTCGTATTTGTTCTTGCTCCCTTTGGGGATCTCAATGATGCCGAAAAAGTGATCAACGATATTGTCGCCGGGATTAACATCATGCCACGGATGAGTCATACGTCCTCCATTAAAACGTCACAAGTATAGGGTTGCTTGCACTTTAACGCAACGTTTTAGCCATAGTTCGGCATTAATCCAATTCTAACCGATTTCTTTTACCCGGCCGTTAGCCCCGGCGATCCCTTTTTAGGATTGATAGCTCCAGAGACGGCGCCTATATTCTCCGGATGGACCCCAAAACCTTTCCCGATTATATGGAATTCGCCATCCGCGAGGCCCAGCTGGCGTTCGAGGAATCCGAAGTTCCTGTCGGGGCGATCATCGTCCACAACAACCGGATTATCGGACGCGGACATAACCGGACCGAAGCCATGCATGACGCGACCGCCCATGCCGAGATTATCGCCATGTCGGCGGCGTATTCGCATTTCGATGACTGGCGGCTCGAAGACTGCTATCTTTTTTCCACGCTCGAGCCCTGCCTGATGTGCACCGGCGCCGCTATTCTTTCCCGTATTAATACGATTGTTTATGCCGCCCCCGACCTCAGATTCGGCGGCTGCGGCTCAGTCATTTCGGTACCCAAGGACAACAAGCTGAATCACTATTGTAAAGTAGTCGGTGGGGTTAGAGAGGCCGAAGTTGCCGAACTGATGCGGACGTTCTTCCAGCAAGTCCGCAAGGGAAAGAACAAGGTGAATTGATGGTAAGCGATGAACAAATCAATGCAAAGTACAAGATACTGCGGGTGATCACGATCATACTGCTGGTCGGCGGCCCTCTTGCGTACTTCGAGGTATACCGTTTCGTCAGTGGGCCCGGGACTCTGCCGCTTCGCCCTAACGACCTTCTTTTCTACATTCTCCTTGGGCTTTCACTGTTCCAGGGGATATTCATTCCGATCTTTCAACGGATCAGCGTCCACAAGGTGGATCCGAGCAAGCTGGTACGTGGCACAATTCTTGATCTTGCGCAGGCGCAGGTGATCGTCACCATGGCGTTTATCGAATCAATCTACATATATGGACTGGCCATTTTCTTCGTGACCGGGTCAGGAGCGCGCCTTCCTTATTTTTACGCCATTGCCATCGTCTATTCCATCATATATTGGCCATCCCAATCCCGCTTCACCGAACTGGTCAGAAAACTGGAGGCGACATGATCGAACTACCCGATGACAGCGAAGTAAACATCACCCACATCATTGTGAAGCCGCTCTATTTCGGCATGGTGTGCAATGTCATCATCCCCCTCGCGGCCCTGTTCGGTATTTATTTCTACAATAACAAGTATGGCGGCACCAACCATGTCGGCAACAGCGAACCGTTCATTTTCTATCTTCTGATTGGTGTCACCATCATCGAAACGCTCGGTGTCGTCTGGTGGCGCGATCGTCTGTTCAAGACCCCCATGATCAAAAGGGCCGAGACATTCGAAGCTGATTTCGGAGCGGAGTACCTCAAGCGGTGCCGACCGATATTCCTGGTGATAGCGTCGCTCTCGCTTTATGGCGTCGTCTTCTATTTTCTGACCGGCCAGTTTGAGCGGTCGGTGATATTCGTGATTATATCCTATGTCGTGTTCCAGATTGTCCGTCCCCGCCATGGCCTGGTCTCCAAACTGCTGGCCCACCAGCGGGAATTGGTCAAAAAGGGGGAATTTCTCCGAAGCTGACAAGTGAGCAGTCTACGGACCCCCATGGCGATAGCACGGATGCATACGTGACCCGTGACTACCGGGAATGCAGCACTGAAATTGGCATTTCAGCAGAAGGCTGATTGTGAATCCGCGAAGCGTACCAGTCCAGACACCGTCTGGCCCCTAAGATTCCTCCTTTACAGACGACCGGAAAAGTGTAGATTAGGGGCTGGCCGGGAGGTTCCAAACCCGGCCGTTGTAATTCCGACCGGAGAGGTGGCTGAGTGGTCGAAAGCGGCGGTCTCGAAAACCGTTATACCTTCGGGTATCTAGGGTTCGAATCCCTACCTCTCCGCCAGATAAATCTGAACTGATACGCCCTGCGCATTTACAATGAGACTTCTGCTGCAAGTGTTGGCCCCTTGCCATATTGCAGGGTAACCACGGCAGCTTCACCTGGTCCAAGTACCGCTATATCGGCTGCCTGTCGCACATAACGGGTAGATACTCTGCTGGAAGATTTACTAAAATAATTTATGACTAAGGGACAGTGACAATGGCAACAATAAATCCTTACATAAACTTCAACGGAAACGCCGAAGAAGCCTTTACATTTTATCGATCCGTCTTTGGCGGAGAGTTTGCGAAAATCATCCGGTTCAGAGAGCTATCAAGCCCTGAATTCCCCGTTCCAGAAGATGAGGCAAATAAGATAATGTACATTGCTCTGCCCATTGGCAAAAATATTCTGATTGCCAATGATGTTCCAGCAAGTATGGGACGGGTCGACGAAAACGAAAATAGATCGAAAATTGCAATCAGCGCAGAAAGCAAAGAAGAAGCGGATAGATTATTCAACGGGCTTTCGGCGGGTGGGAGTGTCGAAATGCCCATTGATAATAGTCCTTGGGGTTCCTACTTTGGAATGTTCAGAGACAAATACGGAATTGAATGGACCGTGGAGTTCAGTCCAACAAGTGTGAATAGCTAGAAGTAAGGCAGGATTTGACATCGCGCCAGACTATTGTGGCGGGCAAGTGATGCCGTGCAGAGGTCGAATCGTACTAAGAAGTCTAGCCAATACCATGCTTTCATCGCTGACGTGAAAATGCAAATGACCAAATGGACGCTCAATCGGCGCTTGCCGATAGGCATTGCCCTACTGTCAGGTTTGATCGGGGTCATTTCTTGCGCCACGAGCATAGCTCGAGATTCGCAACTAATCTCTTCTGACAGCGCTCAGTCGATTGCCGGCAAGTATCTCGGGTTTGAGTCGCCAGGCCATTTACCCCTAGCGGCTACGTCAGTCAAGCTGGACACATACACTGACACAACCACGCCAGTAATATCGAAAGCGTTCAGCGGGCATCAAATCTGGACCTTAAGGTACGACAGTATATACTTGTGGAATTCCAGTATTCCTCGTCCACAGGAATGCCGAGACCCCAGGAATTTCGAGGCTCTTGTTGATGCCAGCACTGGTCAATTGTTGAGAGTATATTCCGTTCCAAAGGTCGTCGATTCAAACCTGCTGCCAGAGGAAAATGGAGAGTATATTGCGGATCAACGCAAGGGGACCGAAACGTGGTTGGGGCTCCCCGCGTCTCCGCCCCCGATTACATTCCGTCAGGCCCTCGACTCTGCAGTGGGAATCTCCCGGTTGACTGCAAAAGAAATAATTGGTGATTGCATCCTAATGACTCCGATCGGTTCAACGGACACTTTGCTTGTCTGGTCAATTATCGGGAGGGGCGTGCCTCCAGTTACCATATCTGGAAGTGTTGAGCCATCAAAGTACAACAATAGAGAGAGGGTTGTTGTAGATGCGACAACAGGCAGGCCGCTATTTGTCACGAACTGGCCTTAGTAGCTTTGTGCACTTCTACTTCCTGCAGACAAGAATATCCTGCCCTTTGATTAGAATGACCCGCCCTGTGTTCCTATCCTGTGGGTTGGGCTCCCTCCGCCATTGTGCAATTGATTTCACCTGTCAAATTCTGGCAGTGAGAGACTGGCTAACCTCGGCAAAGGAGCGTCATCCTGCCTCGTCAGAGAAATCACTCGCGATCAGAGCCCGGGCGCACGGCAATTTCAGAACATTTACTTGACGCATTTCGTTAGCCGCACTATGTTAATGGTATAGTGAGTCCACTTTCAGGGACCGCTCTCTTAGCCACCCAGCCTGTGTGAGTCTTGGCCAATAGCTTTCTGTGTGGCTGCTGGTTTCGATCATAAAGTTGCTCGTATTCATATATCGATCGGTCATCCAGAGAAGGAGGGTATCCTCGTGAAGAATCTAAGATTCTCGCTCACGCTTCTGCTTTGCACTTTCTGTGCGACAACCTGTCTCCACGCCGAATGGACCAGATCTGCCTTGCCCGAAGGCGGTATTGTCCATGCCATAGTGACCCAGGGGAGCGACCTCTTTGTCGCCACCGATAACGGCGTATTCCGATCATCGAATTCCGGAGGATTCTGGTCCCAGTGTGGACTCAGCGGTGTATCAGTCACTGGCCTTGTAGCCAAGGACGGCCACCTCTTTGCCGGAACTGAATCAGGGCTCATGGTTTCCGCCAATGCCGGCAATACCTGGCAGCCCACGGGAGTCGCTGAGCAGGTCATCGCGCTTGCAACAGGCGAAGACCGGGTTTGGATGTCCACTCGATCAAGTGGTGGTTCTCCCGTATTTACCCTCTATACATCGACCGACCTCGGCCAGACCTGGTCCATACTCCCTACATCGGGCGTGGCCGTTTCCGGAATGGCGGTCGGGACGGACAAAGTCTTCATTGGGAGCTATTCGGGAGTGTATGTTGCCGAGAAGACCCCAGGCGGATTCACGCCATTCACCCAGATATTCTCGAATATCGACGTCAAATCGCTGGCGCTTGACGACACCAGCCTGTTTGCCGGGACATGGGAAGGGTACGGTGTGCTGGTGTCAAAGGACTTTGCTTCCTTTCAGCTTCCGGCTAACCTCGGGCTTACGAGCAAAGACCTGCACACACTAATTGTCGAAGGGACATCGATCTTTGCCGGAACCGCCAACGGAGCGTTCCGCTCAGACAATGGCGGCGGCACATGGACTAGTCTGCCTCTCGATCGGCGCGAGGTCTTTGCTTTTGCTACACTCGGTTCACAAATCTTCGCGGCCACCAACTGCGGTGTAGTAAAGTCCGCTGACAATGGCGTCACCTGGGCTTCCGCCAGCACCAACCTCAAAGGAGGCGGACCAATCTACAGTCTGATCCGCCAGGGGGACGACCTGTTGATTTCCACCGCCAGCGGCGTCTTCCGTTCCTATGATGAAGGGAATTCCTGGACCAGTCTCGGACTCCGAAACGCCCGACTTGGACAGCTGGTTACCAACGGTACTACCGTTTATGTTGCGAGCACTGCCGGCCTCTACCGGACGAACGACAACGGCGTGAACTGGACATTGCTGGAGAGCGGCCCACTTAGCTACGACCGGGAAATTGAGGTTGTAGGCGTGACCAGTACTGGTACACTACTGGTCGGGACTCAGCAATCAAATGGCTATCGATCCGTAGATGACGGTGCCACGTGGACATCGTTGACTGCTGTTCCAAGCAGTCTCCAACTGCCGATTGATGGCATTTGCGTCTCCGGTTCGACGGTTCTGGCCGGAACCTTGGACGGCATCTTTCGTTCGGTTGACGACGGTTTGACGTGGACCCACGTCTCGGGTGAAACGCATCACGGAGCAGGTGACTACCCGTACGAGGTTTCCCAGTTCGCTTCCCTCGGTTCGGTGATTCATGCGGGTGGGTACTTCGGAATATTCCTGTCACCAGATGACGGTCAGACATGGTCCGAACTTGACAATGGTCTGCAAAACAAGTGGATTCGCGACTTGTGGTCGGACGGGACAAGAATGTACGCGTCAACGATCTATGGCATCTTTGTACTTCCCCAGGGCGCCACATTCTGGATGCCCACTAATAGCGATGGCCTGGCTGATATCCGGGTCAAAGACATGGTCAACATTAGTTCAGACATGGTCGTGATCACGCAGGGCGGAGTCGGGCGGTCTGCCGACTACTATTTTGGCTACGACCTTTGGAGGCGGCCGATGGCCGAGGTGTATTGTTGTACGGGTACGACCGGAAACGTCAATGCGGCCGGAGTTGTCGATATCTCAGATCTGAGCATTCTGGTAAGTTACTTAATCGGAGGCAACGCTTTTCTTCCGTGTGCGACTGCCGCCAATATTAACGCCGTCGGCGTGATCGATGTTGCCGACTTGAGTGCGCTCGTCAATTATCTAACAGGAGGCGGATATACTCTGCCCAGTTGCCCATGACGTGAATGAACCTCTGATGCCCGCGCTCGAATAAAGACCCCTGAATTTTGGGGAGAGAATGCCCGCAAACTGACTGGTTTGCGGGCATTCGTATGAATATCGCTGACGGAAATAAACGTTCCATGCTTTGACACGGAAGTCGGCCGCCCCCGTATTGCGTCTGTAACATATTACGTAACAACGTATTACGAGATCGCCTCGACGATGGACACCGGACCAAGCATGATCCCGGCTCAAGTTGCCTGTCCACTATCATCTTTTTTGGCAGTCCACTTTTTCAAAACTCTCATATAATCACCGCTTCGACCGAAAATAAGTAAGGATACCAGAGCCAATCGGGCTCTGCCCAACGATTTACCTGTCGGGGGCCAGGCTGAGGTCCCGTACCTCTCTATTTCAAATCGTGCGGCTAAAAATATGATGAAATGCACCGGGATTACGCCGTTTCGCGACTCGGCCAAATGAACTGCAAACTACTTAGGAATGGTGGCCCCCCATGACCTGGAAAGACCTCTCGCTGTCTCGAAAACTGTTCACCGCTTTCGGCATCGTCATTTGTTTCATGGCCGTAATGGTCGTGTTCAACTACATGAATTACGACCAAATCAAAGCCTCAAGCCAAAACAGCCAGGCCGTTGATTATCCCATTCTCAAGGGAGCCAATGAACTTGTGGTCGCGACTCTTGGCGTGCAACAATTCTGTCAGGATATCGCCGCCACTCGTGGCCAGGATGGTCTCGATGACGGGCTGCGTAAGGCAGAGGAACAGTCCCGCATCTTCGACCATCAGCTCGAAATGCTTCTGTCCCTTGATCCCAACCACAGCTTCGATCTTCGCGCCATCCAGGAATCATTTCCGCATTATCACGACGCCGGTATCGAAATGGCCAGGGCCTACATCAAGGGTGGTCCGTCCGAAGGAAACAAATTGATGGCCAAATTCGACCAGATGGCAACCGATCTCACCATCAAAGTCGATCGCTATCACGACGAAGTAGAGGCGGCCTTCCTGTCGTCGATGACCGAATTGCAGGCCTCGACCGAGCGCGCCAATACTCTCAGCACAGTGCTCTCGATCATTGCGACAGTCGTGAGCTTACTCCTTGCCGTATTCCTGGCTCGCGGTATTTCTCGCCCTATCGCCCGTATGTCCCAGATCGCCGATGCTATCGCTCAGGGTGATGTATCGCACACTATGGATATCAACCAGAAGGATGAAATCGGGCACCTGGCCGGCTCATTCCGTACGCTCATAGACTATATGAAGGGACTCACTTCGGCCGTCGAGCGTATCGCTGCCAATGATCTCACGGTCAATATCGTGCCCAAGTCCGATCGCGATGTTCTCGGGAAATCGTTTACGACCATGCTGGCTAACCTGTCCGGCATGATTCGCCAGCTCGGAGAGAATTCACGCGAACTGGTCAGCGCGGCGACTCAGATTGCGTCATCCTCCGAACAGATGTCCAAAGGCGCAAAGAACCAATCTGATCAGGTCAATCAGGTCTCGACAGCGGTCGAGGAGATGTCCGCGACCATCTTTGAATCGTCGCGCAATGCCGGTGACGCCTCCCAGGCGGCACGCAATGCGGCTGAAACCGCCACGAACGGCGGCCAGATTGTGAACCAGTCGATTCAGGCAATGCAGAAGATCGCTCAGACTGTCCGTCAGTCGTCCGGGTCTATCTCCAAGCTGGCGAATTCCGCCAATCAAATCGGCGAGATCATCGGCGTTATCGATGACATCGCCGACCAAACAAATCTCCTCGCGCTCAATGCGGCTATCGAAGCTGCCCGGGCGGGGGAACAGGGAAGAGGATTCGCCGTTGTCGCCGATGAAGTCCGCAAGCTGGCGGAACGTACCGGCAAAGCCACCGCCGAAATCACGAACATGATCAAGGGAATTCAGAAAGAGACGACGGAAGCTGTGCACTCGATGGAGGCAGGCATCGAGGTTGTCGATCAGGGACGGGAACTGGCCGACCAGGCCGGCACCAGCCTGACCGAGATCGTCGCGATGGCTCAGCGGGTTACCGACATGATTCAGCAGATGGCCACAGCCTCGGAACAGCAGTCCTCGGCATCGGAAGAAATCGCCAAAAACGTTGAGCGCATTTCAGGAGTCACCAAGGAAACAGCTTCAGGAGCGGAGCAGTCCGCCGCCGCGGCTGAGCAGCTGAGTCGTCAGGCCGATGGTCTCCAGAAGATGGTCGCCCTTTTCAAACTGAAACCTTAGACCTGGCTCCGCGATAACGCCCCGGTATTTCGGCTCCCAGACTCGGATATTCACCCGGTTTCCCTGCTAACGGACCGGTCCCGGGTGCCGATATAGATATCATTGAGGAAAACCGGGTTATAGGGGGCCATACGTGTCCGTCACGGCGCCGACGTTGCCGCTGGAAAAACAGCCTGAATCTGTTCGACCGACTGGCCCAAGCCTGGTCGTGGTCGACGACAATCCCAAGAATCTCAAATTGCTCGAGGGGATGCTGAAAGGGAGCGACTATCAGGTCCGCCTCTTTCCGCGCGCGCAACTCGCCCTGGCCGCCGCAATCAAGACTCCGCCTGATCTGTTCCTGCTGGATATCAATATGCCGGAGATGGACGGATACCAGATGTGCGCCGCCCTCAAAGCAGATCCAACTCTGGCCGATATCCCGGTAATCTTCCTGAGTGCCCTCACTGAGACTACAGACAAAGTAAAGGCGTTCGAGCAGGGTGGCGTCGACTATATCACCAAACCGTTCCATATCGAAGAAGTCCGGGTCAGAATTGAAACCCATCTGCAAATCCGCAGACAGCGCCTGCTCCTTGAAAAGAGCTATCAGCAACTCAAGGACCTTGAAAAGCTTCGCGACAGCCTGGTTCACATGATCGTCCACGACATGCGCACGCCATTGACGGTCATTTACAATGGCGCCGATCTGATGTTCAGGACTGACGGAGCGACATTGTCCGAAAAGGGGACCCGATGGCTGACCAGTATCCAGCATCGCACCGGCGAACTGATCGAAATGGTCAATTCACTGTTGGATATCTCCAAATTTGAGTCAGGGCAGATGACCCTCAATTGCACCCGCTTCGATATCGCCGCACTTGTACAGAAGATTACGACAGACTTTTCATCCATCCAGACCCATCACATCACCTCCGTTCTTTCCGGGGAATCGGTCTGGATTACGGCCGATGAATCTCTCGTTGCCCGCGTCATACAAAACCTGGTCGGAAACGCCATCAAGTATGCGCCCAAAGGGACTGATGTTCAGATCCTGCTGGCGCAGTCTCACGATACCGTCTCGGTCTCGGTAGTGGACCAGGGGCCCGGTATTCCTCCGGAACACAGAGCGCGCGTATTCGACAAGTTCTTCCAGATCGGGCAGGCGAAAAACTCCTCCGGGCTCGGCCTGGCCTTTTGCAAGCTGGCTATTGACGCTCATGGCGGCAAGATCAGTGTTGATGCCGGTGAAGCCGTCGGCAGTACATTTTCCTTCTGGTTGCCCTCGGCCATTCCATCGCAGACTGTCACTGAGACAGCGCCATGAGTACCGATTCCAAGAGCCGTCTTCCCTGGTCATGGGGCGGTCCCATGAAGAAGGGCATTTTCGGGCGAATAGCCGCGTGGCGCACCCGTACCAAACTGCTTCTCCTGTTTGGTGTGGTCGTGCTCGGTTTCACCTTCTTCTTGTCCACGCTCCATGGAATGAATGAGCGACTCGCGAAGACCTTTCTGGCCAACAGCACCGTCGAAAAGACTTTTCAGATCGATAAAACGATCGATTTCTGCAGCCGTCCCCTCCTGACCCTTGTCACCGATTATTCCCTATGGGATGACATGATTGCGTTCTCCGAGCATCCCACTGAAAAATGGGCGACCGAAAATATCTATCCCGGACTGCCGGCTCACCATGTCGACGCCGTCTGGGTGCTGGATTCCCACCGTGCCATCAAACACACTATCTGCGAGAAGCGCGGCAAAATGCTGGTGGCAGATTCTCTTCTCACCAAAGCGATCATCGCCCAGACCGGCAAGAGCGATTGGGCACATTTTTTCATCACGAGTGGAGGAAGACTGGTCGAGGTGAGGTCTGCTCCGATGCAGCCGTCATCTGATGTCGATCGCGCAACCCCCGCGCAGGGCTACTTTGTTGCTGCGGACATCTGGGACAAGACTTATCTCGATGAACTCGCCAATGCTCTGCAGGCGCACCTCAGCCTGAGCGTCAGACCCGATACCTTGACTAAGGTACCTGCTACGACCGGCAAAAGGGCAGGTGCTTTCACAATCCATCGTCAATTGCTCGGACCCGACAGCCGTGAGATTGCCGCTCTACTGTGCGACTACACTTCCCCCACCTACGCTGAAACGCGCATATTTGTCGACCGTATGGTACTTGGCTCCGTCGTATTCGGCGTGGTGATTATGCTCCTGTTGATGGTGGCTCTCACCCACTGGGTCGTCCGCCCTCTTCGACTCATCATGCAGAGCCTGACTTCCGGCGATGCCGACAAGCTGAAGAGCCTGGAACAAAGTGGCGCCGAGTTCAGTGTGATCGGACGGCTGGCCAGCGATTTCTTCAAACAGAATCTGGAATTGAAAGAAAGGATCGAAGATCTACACATGACCGAAGCAGCGCTTCGGCTCTCTGAATTCCAGATTTCGAGCGAAAAGCGAACCACGGAGATGATTCTGCAGTCGGCCGGCGAAGGCATCTGCCGTATCGATCATGAGGGGAAAGTCACGTACGCCAATTCCGCAGCCCTGGACATGCTCAGCTGCGGAAGCGACAAGCTCATTGGCGAATCGCTCCATGACTACACCCTGGACCCCGCCGGACTCCATGAATCGGACGGTCGGGAAGTACCTCCGGTTTACGATGTCCTCAAGGATCGCCAGGTGCACAAAGTCGTCCGCGAGCTGTTCTGGCGCTCCGATGGTGCCAGCTTTCCGGTTGAGTATGTTAGCGCTCCAATCCTCGAAGGGGGACAGCTCGAAGGCGCCGTCATCATCTTCCGTGACATATCTGAACGGCGCAAGGCTGAAGAACAGCTGAGCAAGCTGTGGCAGGCGATGGAACAAAGCCCTGCCGCCATCGTCATTGCCAATGTTCACGGTCGTATAGAAAACGTCAGCTCCCGTATGGCAGACATTTCGGGGTATACCGAAGGAGAACTGGTCGGCCAGGACCTCTGCATGTGCAAGGGAGAAGAAGCCGATCTCTCGACTCGCAAGGAGATGTGGATTACCCTCAAGAACGGCGGAGCCTGGCGCGGCGAATCGTTGAATCACAGAAAAGACGGTTCGGAGTACTGGGCCCTCATATCTGTTGCACCCGTCTACGACTTCTTCGGCAACATCGCCCACTACGTATCAGTGATCGAAGATATCTCGGATCGGAAGCTGGTCGAAGTCCAGTTACAGCAGGCCAAGGAGGCGGCGGAATCCGCCAACAGGGCCAAGAGCTCATTCTTGGCCAGCATGTCTCATGAAATCAGAACACCGATGAATGCTATCCTGGGGTACTCGCAGCTGCTCATGAGAGACGCCCAACTCAGTGCCGAGGCGCTTCAGTACATCCAAATCGTCAACCGGAGCGGTGAACATCTCCTGGAATTGATCAACGATGTCCTGGAAATGTCCAAGATCGAAGCCGGTCGCGTTACGACCAATCTGGAAGTGTTCAACTTGAGAGACATGCTCGGTGACATTGAATCCCTCTTCAAGATTCGCGCCCAATCCAAACAGCTCACGTTCACCGTTGAAGTCGACCCGGTTCTCCTCCCATGGGTTAAGACCGATGAAGGGAAAGTCCGTCAAATCCTCATCAACATCATAGGGAACGCCATCAAGTTCACCGCCTCAGGTTCGATTCAGGTCCGGGCTCTGACGAAAACGGCAGAGAACGGCGCTCACTTCTTAATGGTCGATATTCACGATTCCGGCCCCGGCATCTCAGAAGAAGAGCTGCCCTTGTTGTTCCATCGCTTCGGTCAAACAGAGACGGGACGCAAGACGCAGGGCGGAACCGGCCTCGGTCTGGCCATAAGCAGGGAATATGCCCGCCTGCTCGGCGGAGATATCACAGTGAATAGCGTGAAGGGGGAAGGTTCTGCATTTAGAGTGATTGTCGCGGTGGAACCGGCTCAATCTCTGGCCGGAAGCAGCCAGGCCTCGACTCGCAAAATCGTACGACTGGCGCCGGTCTCCGACCGAACCAGAGTGCTGATTGTCGATGACCAGGAAGCCAATCGTACCTGGCTCGACAAAATCCTCGTCGCGACTGGATTCTCTGTCCACCAGGCAGCGACCGGCAAAGAAGCAGTCGAGACTTTCCAATCCTGGCATCCCCAGCTGATCCTGATGGATGTGCGTATGCCGGAAATGAGCGGCGAAGATGCAACGCGGATTATTCGAAAACTCCCGGACGGGAAGAGCGTCGTAATTTTCGCGCTCTCCGCTAGTGCGTTTGTCGAAGATGTCGCTTCGGCCAAGGAAGCGGGAATGGACGACTTCCTGAGTAAACCGCTGAGAATCGAAGATCTTCTTCGCAAGCTGCCCCAACACCTGCATGTAGAATATGAGTATGATGAAGGAACCCTTGACAATGTGGACGAGAACGATCAACAACTGATCGCTCAACTCACACCGGATTCGCTGGCCGGCCTTGCCGGCGACCTGATTGAATCGCTCCGCGAAGCCACTGCCAGCGGCGAAGTCAACCGGCTCCAGGAGCTCATCGCTGTCGTAGCGGAATCAGATAAGAACCTGGCCCATGCCCTTACAATTCTGGTCGATCAGTATGATTACGACCGTCTGACCTCTCTCTTCGCCGGTCACTCCAACCGAGTACCAACGACATAGTCGACCGGCTATTTCCGTTCGTAGCGCCAGTTCTGAGATTTCCCCTCCGCCATCCATTCAAGCGCAGTCGCCAGACGCCGTGCCCGCGTCTCTTCCTGCCTGGCCCCGGTAATCCATTCTATATACTCGCGCCTGTGACTCGGACTCAACGCTCCAAACCCCAGTTTCGCCTTCTTGTTCTTCCTGAATGCTGCTGCAAGAATCGCTGGAACCACCACCGGTTTCGGCTTGCTCGTCTTCGGTCGCGCCTTTCCCGGCACTTTCAGTCCCTGAGCGTTCAACTCCGCCGCCTTCTTGATCAGAGCCGTCAGCACTTTGGCGCTCGGCAGGTCCTTCACCGATGTAATCCGCCCAAACTGCCCCATTGCTTTTTGCTCCGGTGGAGTGAAACTCTTCTCAATATCGGCAAGCAATGAATGCTTCCAGAACCCGAAAGCGCAATGTTGCTTGAACGCCGCAATGCCGCACA
>JBATNE010000204.1:0-34749 GCA_049290195.1 Candidatus Zixiibacteriota bacterium | reverse complement strand
CAACGGAACTTTGTACGTTGTTGTTGAAGACTCGTCATGGCGACAGAATCTTTCAATGGAACTTGAGCAGATTCTCGCCCAGATTCGAAAGTACCCGTTTGGACAAGCAGTGAAAGAGATCCGCTTGCTCGCAAACCAGAGAGGAATGTAGGATAGATGGCGACTGAAGTCGAAGAGAAAGCCAAGAAGAACGACAAGACCAATGGCCAGACCTATGATGCATCGAGTATCACGGTTCTTAAAGGGCTCGAAGCCGTCCAGAAGCGCCCTGCCATGTATATCGGCGATGTCGGTCAGCGCGGACTTCACCACATGGTCTACGAAGTGGTTGACAACTCCATCGACGAAGCGATGGCGGGATACTGCGACACGATCATAGTCGAAATCAACGAAGACAATTCCATTACCGTCACCGACAACGGCCGCGGTATTCCCGTGGAAATGCATCCGGAACAGAAGGTGTCCGCGCTCGAAGTCGTGATGTGCACGCTCCATGCCGGCGGTAAATTCTCCCACGACAGCTACAAAGTCTCCGGCGGTCTGCACGGTGTCGGCGTCTCCGTGGTTAATGCCCTCTCGGAATGGTGCTGGGTGGAAGTTCAGCGCGACGGCGGGGTCTACCGGCAGGAATATCATCGCGGCGTGCCGGTTAAGCCGGTGGCCAAGACTGGAACCAGCAAGAAGACTGGAACCAAGACCTGTTTCCTGGGCGACGGTGATATTTTCTCAAAGGTCGAATACAAATTTGACATTATCGCCTCGCGACTTCGCGAACTGGCGTTCTTGAATCAGGGACTGACGATCAACCTGATCGACAATCGCACCAAGAAGGAAGTGTCGTTCAAGTTCAAGGGCGGGTTGGCCGCTTTCGTTGAATTCCTCAACGAGAACAAGACCGTCGTCTTCAACAAGCCGATTCATTTCCAGAATGCCCGCGAGGGAGTCGAAGTTGACATCGCGCTGCAGTACAACGACGGCTATTCTGAAGCGGTCTTCTCATATGTGAATAATATTAATACGATCGAAGGGGGCACGCACCTGACCGGATTCAGGACAGCGCTTACCCGTACCATCAACAACTACGCGACCCGCAATAATCTCTTCAAGAAGGACAACGTTCAGCTGGTCGGCGACGACTGCAAAGAAGGATTGAGTGCAGTCGTGTCGGTTCGCGTACGGGATCCCCAGTTCGAAGGACAGACCAAGACCAAACTTGGTAACTCCGAAGTACGCGGCATTGTCGAGTCGCTCACCAACGACTCATTAGGGAATTATTTCGAAGAGAATCCGTCGGTTGCAAAGAAGATCGTTGAAAAGATGGTCCTTGCGTTTCAGGCTCGTGAAGCGGCCCGCAAGGCCAAGGAACTGACGCGCCGCAAGACGGCTCTCGATTCGGCCAGTCTTCCCGGCAAACTGGCGGACTGTTCGTCGCGCGATGCCGAATCCTGCGAGATATTCATCGTTGAAGGTGATTCGGCCGGTGGTTCGGCCAAGCAGGGTCGGGACCGCCGCTTCCAGGCGATCCTGCCACTCAAAGGAAAGATTATCAATGTCGAAAAGGCCCGCATGGATAAAGTGCTGGGGAACGACGAAGTTCGCACGATGATCACCGCCCTTGGCTGTGGCATTGGCGAAGATTTCGATCCGGAGAAGGCACGGTATCACAAGATTATTATCATGACCGATGCTGATATCGATGGCGCGCACATTCGCACGTTGATCCTGACGTTCTTCTTCCGCCACATGCGGGAGCTGATCGATATGGGCCGCATGTATATCGCCCAGCCGCCACTGTACCGGCTTCGCCACGGCAAGAGCGAACAGTACGCCTATTCCGATGCGGAGCGGGATAAGCTGCTTAAGCAGATGCCCAGCACTGGAGTCGGTATCCAGCGCTACAAAGGCCTTGGAGAAATGAACCCCGAGCAGCTCTGGCGTACCACCATGGACCCGGAAACGCGAACTCTGCTTCAGGTCACTCCCGAAGAAGGTGCTGACGCTGAAAGCCTGTTCACGATCCTCATGGGGAGTGAAATTGAGCCGCGGCGCAAGTTCATTCAGGAGAACGCGCAGTACGTCCGTAACCTGGACATCTAAGCAATCCCCGATATCCGAATTCTCGCCGCCCGGCCTCACCGTCGGGCGGCTTTTTTGTATCCGGCCTCCTGGAAACCTGCACGCCATTTGACTGTTATAAGAGCAACGTATCTCAAGGAGAATGCATGTCCACAAGGTTGTCCAGACTCACCCTTTCACTCGCAGTTGCCATGTTGGCACTCACGCTTTTCACCCTCCCTGCCGCTTATGCCCTAAGTTCGGGAGAGAAATCCCCCGAAGAAGAGAAAGCCGAAAAAGGGAAGAAAGCAGTGAACGCCTACAACGACGGCGTCAAAGAAATGCAGACAGCCAAAGGAATTGCCCAGAAGGGGGATTCCGCGTACGCATTCAATTACCGTGCGACGTCTGATGCCAAAGCGAAGAAGGCATTCGAGAAAGCGGCTGCGCACTTTACCGAGGCAATCGAATTGAAGCCGGACATGCCGGAAGCATACAACAACCTTGGCTATTGCTATCGCAAACTGGGGAAGCTTGATGAATCGCTGCAAGCGTATGAGAAAGCTATCGGCCTCAAAGCGGACTTTGCCCAGGCGCGCGAGTATCGCGGTGAGACCTATCTCGCTCTGGGGCTGCTTGAAAAAGCGCAGACCGATAAGGATTTCCTGATGCAGATGAAGTCGCCGCTGGCGGACACGCTGGCCAAGTCGATCGAGTTGTATCAGCTGGAGAAGATTAACGCAAAGGCACAGGCTCACTAGAGCCGGCACCTATTTCTTTTCGGGGGGAGCCGGTGCAGCCGGGGGCGCGGGAGGACCGTTGAGGACTTCGTCCGGCAGCTTCACTTTGGGCGGAAACAGACCAAGATACCGCTGGTACCACTTCCACTTCTTCTTTTCAACTTTGTAAAACGCCTTGATCCGCTTTTCGCGGGCCATGGCCGTGGCATCGGCAGCTTCTATTTTCAGCAGTAGATTCTCGATCGTTTCACGCTTTTCAAGTGCCTGGCGTACGATGTCGTAGTCGTGGGTATTGAACAGCGTCTGGACCATCGGCTCAAAGAACACCATCGCCTGCGACCCGATGAAATTGAGTGGTTTGACTGACTCGAGAAAAATGATCGCCGGGACAGTCATCCCCTTCTCGACCACTTTGCCGGCGAGCTTGTCCAGGACGCGGTTTTCTTCGTCTGCAGGCGCCTGCGGTCCCTTTTCAGGGTTGCCGTCGTTGACCGATGGGTGCCAGAAACTCATGTGAGGTCGCTGCTTTCTGCCACAGGCGTCTCAGGAGAAGCCAGTCGGGCTTTTACGTATGCTATGACCTGATCCCGGTTCCCTTCGAACAGCAGATAGAGTCCGCGGAAGTTTTCGAGTCTCGATGGCCCGGCAAAGGTCGAGAGCAGAATGCCGTTCTTATCAGGATAGTAACTCCGGTAGATCTTCCACTCCTTCACGAGTGTGTGCGTGAAAGATTTGACATATATCTTCTGCTCAGTCAGTTTGTAGCCAGTGGGAAGAAAGAACTTGGTAAGCGCCATTACCAGGACAACAATAGAGAGACTGGTGAAAAAGATCGAGTCGGTGCCGGTCCAGACCAGTATGGCGAACAGCAGGATGACTGCGCTCACACCGGCCGATTTGGCAAGACTTCGCTTGAGCGGATGACTCACCCACTCCAGCACTTCTCCCTCGTTCTCCAATGATTCCTGCACTGTGTTTGTCGGCAGGTTGTCCTTGACGCTATCGTTCATGAGTCATTTCTGGTCCGGAGTTCTGTATCGTTCCTTGCGGACTTTCTCCATCATGTCCATCAACTCCTTGGGTTCGATCAATTTCTTGTCGACCATGAGTCGCACGAGGGCCTCAAGCGCGAGATTATTGGAAAGGGCCAGTTCTTCGAACGTGACCTCCTTCTCAACACCATCGACCACCATCTTCAACGCAACATTCTTATTTTCCACACCCTACCGCTTTCTTCCTGATTGCACTAACTCTGATACACTGAAAGGCTACCGAGAGCTGACTTTGTCAACACTCAGCAGGACCGGCTGTCCCCCGACGATCTTGTAGACAGGCATTTCTATATTCTCACGATACATTCCAAAACTGACTCGCCCCTCGACCCCGTCATATCCATTAGTCGCCCCCAGCTGGTCAACCAATTGCTGGGTGGTCAGGGCGCCATGCGCCAGAGCTGCGGTCAGAACATGACCGGCGTCATACCCGAGGCCGGCGACACGACTCGGCTTGCGCGAGAACATCCCCTGAAACGCTTCACTGAAGCGATTGTATTCGGCTGATCGGGCGGTCCGAACAAAGGGGGACGGAAACACCGCTCCGCGGATAACATCATCGCCGAGACCATAGACCGATTCATCTCCCCAGCCATCGGACCCCAGATAAGCGCCTGACAGATTGTAGAAGCGAAGCTGCGGCAGCAGGAGTCTGATTTCTTCCGGCGATCCCGGCATGAACAGGCAGTCAACCTGGGCCGGTGTCGCTTCTTCCGATAGCGTGTCCCCTTTGTCATCGAGATAGGTCGCGCTGTCGGCTCGCTTTCCGAGCAGAATTGATTTGATATCCCGGATATAGGTGCCGTAATCACGATCGCGCGTGCGATAATACTCAGTCGCGACAATCGTCCCGCCCAGCGCCCTGAACCGCTTAACAAACGACTGGACCATTTCCAGCTGATCACCTGTCGTAGGACTGATGACGACCGCCGAGTCGGCGTGCAGCGTCTTCACCGCATATTCCGCCATCTGCACACCTTGCAACTCAATGTTCGGAGACAACTGGAAACTGCAGTCCGAGAGCATGGTGAGTCCCGCTTCCGTGGCGGCAGGAGCGATCATGGGGATCGTTCTGCAGGATAGCGCGGCCGAAGTTACCGCCGCTTCATCGCTGGTCAGTGGACCAATTATGGCGTCGATGCCGGCTTCTGAGAGATCCTTCACCAGTCGTGCCGCTGCAATCGGATCCCCTTTGGTATCGTACGGGCGGAGCTTGACCTGCTTGCCGGTCTCCTTGCGGAATAGGGCCGCTGCAATGGAAGCGCCATCGAACAGATCCTGCCCGAATGCTTGATATTCTCCGGAGAGTGGAACCAGAACCGCAATTTCAACCTGATCGCCGATCGGGATGCCGGTCGACAGCGTGGCGGTGGGTTCTTTCGGTGCATTGCAGACGGCTCTGAATTGCTCGGCGACAGCAGGCACATTTCGATCGCTATACTTGGAGGCAAGTTCTTTAGCGAGTTCGCATTTCCGCTTCTGGCTCAACTCCGGAATCGCCGTTGCAGTCAACTTGTCGAGGACTTTAGTCGGCTTGAAAGAGGCCAGCGATGTCGTGACCAGCCGATCAAGTCGAGGATCATGGCTTTGACCATACGCTTCGATGAATCTCTCGATGGCTCGATCCCGCTGCCCTGATTTGTACATGGCGTTGGCGCTGAAGTAGAGGGCCGATGGTCTGAGGGAGGAAGCCGGAAATCGAGCTACTACATCCTCGAACGAGCCCAATGCCGAAGGAACCTGACCAGCGTAATACTGCGCCTTACCGAGGTTAAACAAGTAGAGATCGAGATTGGGGGACGTTGGATTGGCGGCGACCAGTTTTTGGAATAGCGCGCCGGCTTCAGACCAGTGGGCCTGTTGCAGGGCCGCTTCGCCGCGGGCAAAGGTAGAATCAATCGAGAGCGCCGTCTGGGCGCCGCTCAACGCTGGGAATGCGGCAAGCCAAAGAAGCAGCATTACCGCCGCTGCCGCCGCCGTCATATGTAGGTGTCGCATCCTATAAGGAATACTTGCCGAAATCTTCCGGGTTGATTCGCTTGAGTCGCTCGCGGAGCGATTCCGGATCGGTCGGCATCTGGGGTGCCTGATCCGGGTCTTCGCTCGGTTCGGGCGGCTTGATATTGAACAACTCCTCATTGACGAAAATGGTAGCGCCGGTCTTGAGAGCCAGCGCAATGGAATCGGACGGCCGTGCATCGATCGCTACAGCTTCGCCGTTGCGAAGCAGGGTGATGACGGCAAAGAACGTCTGTTCTTTCAAGTCCGTGATCTCGATCTTTTCGACCGTGGCGTCGAGAGACTCGATGACTCGGCGAAGCAGTTCGTGGGTCAGCGGGCGCTTGGCCCCGACTCCCGAAAGCTCCATCGCGATTGCCCAGGCTTCGGCATGACCAATCCAGATCGGAAGTACCTTGTTGAGCCCGGCCGGCGACAATATGACCACCGGTGTATTGGTGGTCATATCGAGCGCCAATCCTTCAAGCTTTACTTCCAGCATCTTCATCGGTTTACGACTTCTTTACCACCCATACGCGAACGTTGGCGGTAACTTCCTTGTCGATCTTGACCGGAACCGTGTACACGCCGAGCGCCTTTATCGGCTCTTCGATTTCAACCGCGCGCTTATCAACGGTGACACCGTTGGTCTGCAGAAGAGCGGCGATATCGCTGTTCGTTACCGAACCGAACATCCGGTCTTCTTCACCAACCTGTACTTCGATCTGAAGCGACAGCTTTTCGATGCGATCTTTGACGATGTCGGCGGCACGGCGACGCTTCTTGGACCGGATGTCTTTCTGCTTCTGAATTTCGCCGATCGACTTCAAATTGCCTTCGCTGGCCGGAATCGCCAGATTTCTCGGCAACAGGTAGTTGCGACCGAAGCCGTTCTTGACTTCAATCACCTGTCCGGCCTGGCCGACATCCTCGATATCTTCGCGAAGTATGACTTTCATACCAACCTCATTATTAAATATACGTTTACCACATCAACTTTTCAATGCAATCTTTGCCGCCGCGATTTTGCGCCAGTCGGCAAAACTATCAATAAACCCAAGTAACGAAACCAACAGAAATCCGATTATCTGAGTCAGAAAGAGCATCACGTAAAACATGATCCTCATAAACATCCCGACCTGCAGTCGTCGGATCGTGAATTCTATCAGCGCCAGTCCGGCGAAACAGTAGAACAGCGCAGTTACGGCCAGCCCGTTGTCGGCGATCTCCTGGATGCCCTCACCGCCGAGCAGGCGCATGGAGGCCAGGACAATGACAACCGGCATCAGCGTGAACGGCACTTTCCAGAGCATGAACGGCTCGGCAATCACCTTACCCTCATGTCTTCGCATCCAGAAATTGAACCACAGATATCCCAGCGCCAGCTGCAAGAGCCCGCTCAGCACGGTCGAGGCTGGCGTCAACCTGATGACCAGGTCCAGACCGTCCTGCAGTGCCTTGCGATAGTTCTCCTGCATTTCGGCACTGTAGCCGGACAGGGTCATGCTGGATCCGAATTGCTCCACCAATCCTTCGCTCGATTTCACGCTCATGGCACGGAGTTCCGGCCAATGCGGGAGAAAGAAAATCAGCGTGATGGCGGTCAGTACAATGGCTGCCGCTGCGAAGGCGTGAAACGGTCTGGTGCGGCGTTGTATCAACCCACCGACAAGAGCACCGGCTGAAACCGTCCCTGCGACCGTTAACACGACATCCACCCATTGGTCGCCCCCCGCGGACAGAAAGCCGCCGGCGCAGCCTGCGACAGCTGCAAGGCCAACCCATATCCATAGTCCCTGATACGACAGCACTGCAATGCCATAAACTACCACCACTGCCAGAGCGTAGGCACCCAGGGCCGCGATGACCCCGGTGACGACATCCGAAGCCGTGCTCTGGCTGTACATACGACCGGCCGCAAATGCGGCGACCGCTGCTACCACCACGAGGCGCCAGATCGTCGCTCTCACTTGTACCTGCACACGACTGACTGTGATTGTTTCATTCCTAACGGAACGACTCGCTCACAAAGGCCAGAATGGCGAGGTGACGTCCCCGCTTGATCGACTGGGTCAGCTTCCGCTGATGATTGGCGCAGTTGCCGGAGATTCTCCGGGGGACAATCTTACCGCGTTCGGTGATAAACCGACGAAGCAACCGTTCGTCTTTGTAGTCGATATTCTGGATTTTGTTTTCGCAGAATCGGCAGATTTTCCGCCGCTTTTTCTCTGCGCCGTATTCTTCTTTTTCTCGTATCATAATTCCTCTCTGTCTGCTGTGTTAAAAGACGTCAGTTCGCCGCCGCGCGAGTCGGCAAAACTGATCGGCGATTCGACCTCACGGCCGGCCGGCGCAGTGCCGGGCTGACCGGTGGGACGAACCAAGTCGTTAACGGTGTCCTCAAGTTCGAGATGGTCGCCGGTCTCGCTAAAGACGCGGATCTTTTGCGCGCGAATCTCGACAAACGAGCGCCGCACACCATCTCCGCTTTCACGAACCCGACTCTTGAGTTCACCTTCGACCAAAATAGCCGATCCTTTGTTCAGATGTTTCCGGCATCCTTCGGCAAGGTCGTGCCATGCCGCGACACCGACGTAGCAGGTATCTTCGCGCATCCTGCCACTGTCTTCGACCTGTCGGGTCGATGCTATCCGGAAGTTCGATACCGGCACACCGCTGGTGGTGTGGCGGAACTCCGGATCGCGCACGACATGACCGGTCATAACCACTTTGTTGACATAAGCGAATTGGTCATATGCCATTGTGCCCGTCCCCGATTACCCTCTGCGAGTTGGTTACCTGCCTCCGCCACGCGGTCCGCCGAAGCCACCGCGACGGTCATCGCCATCGTTGAAACGGCGCGGTCCACGACGGCGGCGACCATCGTCGTCGTCCATCGAAGCCTGACGCTCGGCGCGTGCTTCCGCTTCTTTCGATTCCAGGCGAGCCAGAAATTCTTCCTGGGCTTCCTTTTCCTTCTCCGGGTCTCCTTCGAAAACCACGGTCAGGTAACGGACAAACGGCTCTTCCAGCTTGTAGTGCCGTTCGAGGGCAGGCAGGACCGACGCCGGACCTTCAAAAATGAAGTTGGCGTAATAGCCCTGGGTAAGACCGGCAATGGGATAGGCAAGTCTGCGGGTCCCCATACGGTTTTCCCGGACTATGCGTCCGCCATTGGCTGTGATGAGAGATGAGACGCCCGTCACTTGACGGTCAATCGACGCGTCATCGTTCTGGGGGTTGACAATAAAGGTAGTCTCGTATATTCGCACGAGGCATCCTCCCTTTGGACGTTGTTAAAGGTTCAAACGGCTTTGCCTGATGCTCATGATTCCGGCAAAGCAGGGTTACTATTAAATTTTGACATCGTCTCGTCGAGACGATGATCTAATGCAAAGAGCACGGCGTCCGCGGCCATCGCAATCATTTCGTCGGTCCGCTTCCGCTCCGCTGAGGTAAATTTCCCCAGCACAAAATCGATAACTTCTTCGTCTTGCGGCAACGGTCCGATTCCGAGTCGTACTCTGGGAAAATCCGATGTTCCCAGTTCTTCGATCAGCGAAATCAATCCGTTGTGCCCGCCGTCGGACCCTTTCGGTCTCACTCTGATGGCGCCGAGCGGAAGATTGAAATCATCCACCACGACAAGCATCTGCGACGGCTGAATCTCAAGGTCCGCAACCAGCAAGCTGGCCGCTTCGCCGGAGAGATTCATATATGTCCGTGGCCAAGCCAGGGCAACTTTGCGCTCCGGGGCATCGGCAACAGCCCAGTCATATTCTGACCGTCGCGGCTGCATCTGCGCACCAAGCTTATCGGCAACGCACGTAACGACATCGAACCCGACATTGTGACGAGTTCCGGCGTATTTCTTACCGATATTTCCGAGCCCAAGTACCAGCGATATCATAACATAAAACCGCCCAGTATTCGGGCACAGGGGGTCAAATATAGCAGATGGTGTGGAAAAGTCAAGCTCTCAAGTGCGCCCAAACCCAATAATAACAGTTTGGCGGACAAGAAGATACGCCTTCGGTTGCCCGATGCCGCTGCGGACCTGAAGGGAAACTTCAGCCACGCGAGCAGACCATGAAGGTACTCACGGGCGCCATGACCCCTTGTATTTCAACTTCTTGAGAAACTGGTAGAGCGTCTCGTGGAAGCTCCATCCAGTCATGACCGAGATCGTGACGGCCTGACCCGAAAGGTCTGTTCCCCCGCGGTTGGAGTAGTTGAGGACGTTATATCTGGCCGATCCGCCGATGTACCACCCCGCCTCTCGACTCAGAAAGATTCGCTGGCGCACTCCAATACCGAATGAAAGTGCATCGGCAACAACGCGTTCTCCCTTGTCTCCTGCTTTGGCTACCGTAGCGATGCCATCATAACCCAGAGAACCGAATACGTCGGTGCTAAGAGTGCTGTTCTCGAATATTTTGAGTCCGAATTCGCCACCCAGATACCAGTCATTGAACTTGTCGGTTTCAATCTGATGACCTAGGCTGTCAACAGTGAACCTGTTTTTTGAGGACATAAACCTATAGCTAATAAGTCCGTCGACACGCCATCGTCTGCCCTCAGCGCCGAATTCAAAGCCGAGTTCCGGGTGGTTGCCAACAAGGCTGAGCCGGTCATTCGGCCGCCAACTCCCGACCATGATTGCCATGTTCGCACGGGTGGGAAACGACTCTTTGACATCGCCTACGAAATTGCTGTACGCCCTTTGCATGGCGGTTCCGCGTAATTCCTCGCTCTGAAGTCGGATCAGTGCGCTGTCGAATTTCCCGCTATAGAATGACCCAAGAAGACGGGCTTCGCGGGGATACAGCGAATCGCCTGCTATGCTGCCGGCCAGAAGAGATCGAAACTCATTGTAGTTTTCGTGGCTATTGTCCGACGGCTCGTCGCCGCCAAACAAATATCGCATACGGTTCCAGCGCAAAATCCCCTCTTGGTCACTCCGGTACCAGAGCATCTGTGGAATGGTACTTGATCCTATCAAGGAGTCAGCGAAGTCACCCTTCCGGGTGGTGACCAGTAACCGCGTAACTTCAATGTCTGTCGATGGTCCGCATTGGGTTTTCATGAAATCGACCAGGTCGAGGATAGAATCGAGTTGGTTGTCGGAATAGAGACGTGGGGTCTGACGTTCAAAATTGTAAATGTAGGTGCGACACTGGTCAGGGTTGTCCTGGCTGAGGAATCCCCGCATCGCTCTCATTTCTGACGGCATTTTGCGCGCAAAGTGGGTGCATGAGACCAGAGTCAGAACGACCACTACCAAAGTTGCAACCCGTAGAGTACGAGCGTACACGAAACCCTCCACTGGAATTAGCTGTGCCTTATGGACAATATCATCTATGGCAGGTCACCTATCAACCTAATTCTGAGTTCCCCACACTTCGGAGTGGGGTGGAACTCGCGCCCATTGTCCGCCCGTCAATGTGCCGGCGGATTCGGATGGCCATACATCCGGCCAAACCCTTCCAGGCTCCATCCATGGGCCATAGGAGATGCACCATCCACTTCGCAGGCAAACGGGCCGGATGGAGCGGACTCAAAGAGCCGGTAATGATCGGCAGAACTCTCTATTACCAGGGCGACATGCAAGATCGGGCCGCCGGGTCTTCGAGCATAAAGCGCGAAATCACCAATTTCGGGTAATTCAGTCGGAGCTTTCAAACGATCGTTCGCCTGGAAATATGACATCATGTTCCGGGCGCGGCGGTGAAAATACGGATTCCCCGGCTTGTTGCCGTTGGATGTATCGTATGACTCCGGATGAACTTTGAAGTCCTCCTCCATCATTCGCCTGATGGAATAGCCGGAGAGACCGTAGGCGATATTGGGAACATCGGCGCAGACCATGAACCCCAGTTTGCTCCCGATGTCGTTCATACTTCCCATTAACGGGTCATATGGCGCCCAGTTGAGTGCACGGGCGTTTTGGACGAGGACTTGCTGGGAGGGAAGGGACTTGTTGGCAAAATCAAATTGCCGTTCACCGTGGTATCCGATTACCCACAGCGAGATCGCCAAAATCAACCCGATCGCTGTTGCATAGCACGACCAGCGGACCAGACGGTTTACCTTCATCGTATGAACTCAGTCAGCTGCCATTTCCATAGCACGTCTGGTTGAAATCGACCGAGCGCGACCTTTTGTACCCAACCTATTCCCGGACTGACATACATCAACACTCCTGTTGAATTGGCATCCTGAGGGTCGATGCTCAGATAGCAAATGCAATGGAAAGTTCCGGCAGGAGTAGTAACCAACGTATCGATGGAGAGAACTTTGATGGTCTCTTCAATTCCCCCTTCGTATTCAGCATGCAAGGCGACCGGAAATTTCAGCCACAGCATCGGATGGTCCAGTACAAGCCCAGTATCGGAGGTATGAATGTAGGTTGCCCAAAGGCCGTCGGAGCGATTGGCGAACATTCCGCTTGCCGCGCTCGAATCCCCGTTCGTCACATAACCCCATCTATACCACGACTCGCCACCGATCTGCTCAACTTGTTTGATGAAAATGTCATTCGTGGTCTTGCTTGAGTCGCTTCCTTGGAAGTTAGAAAGCGTCCCCTTCCACGTGTAACCCACTTTGAGCGGCACTATGGCTGATGAGTCAGTCGAAGGTCCTGTTGTCTGGCCTACAGCCTCACACCACAACCAGAATATCAACAAATACAGGACAAGCGCTGTACGCTTAACCACGAGAAATCTCCTCCCTGCAACATGAGCATTGACTATTATACCCGGTGGGTGTCGGCCCGCCAGTTCTTCACCGCCTGTTTGATGGCGTCTTCGGACAGCCCCTGGTCGGCCGCCTGCTTGGCCAATTCCACAAATTCTCCATCAGATGCAAAGCGAAGTCCGATTATCTGCCGCACGGTGAGGCGGGCGTCCAGCAGTTTTCCGGTCATGGCGAAATGCCGAAGGTTCTCTTCGGCCCGGATGGCGCGATCCTGAGCCTTAAGGGCGAATATCCGCCCATAGAGCGCCACCATGATGACACAGGCGTCGATCACGACAATCAGCGATGCACTATACAGAGTCTGATGATTTCCCCAGCACTTCACCAGATTGATAATCGCTCCAACGAGCGTGAGTACCAGAACGCCGAACAGTATGAAGTGAAAGCCCGTGACATATTGATGATGATTCTTAAAGCTTTGTGCTTCCATGCGATAGCTCCTTTACATGATGGTTGAATGAGGGCAATCTGGGGCGCCAGCAGAGGCAGAGCAAGTGAAAGATGCTATCCCATGAGGCGAATGTGGGCAGAGCTATAGCTTCAGAAGCATCGACTCGTTGTCGACATAGGTCTCCCCCATCTTGTAGATGCAGGGATTCTTGCCGGTAACGAAGAATCCGAGGGACAAATAGAGGTTCCTGGCTGGCTGTTGAGTGGTGGAGACATCGAGCGCGAGGAACTCCAGCCCCTCGATTTTTCTCGCCTCGGCAATGAGCGCCTCCATAAGCGCTCGACTGACTCCCTTCCCTCTCGCTTCGGGTCGAGTATAGACTGACCAGACGTACCCCCGGTGGCGCTCCTTGATCGATTCCTCCCGAAAGAAACCGACCACACCCAACAGTCTGTCGTTTTCGAACGCGCCAAGGATAAATTTCTGCGGGAAGCTGTCCGATGGATCCGCGAAATCGTGCATCTTCTGTTCTGAGTACCCCAGCATTTCTTCGGGGCAGTCGCAGAAGGCTTCCGGATGGAGTCTTGTGCTCTCCATGCGGATCTCGCGAAAGAGCTCGACTTCGGTTGCCCGTAGCTTGCGAATTTCCATCATTCCCGGTTAAACCTATACCCCACCGCCCGGATCGTCTCGATATACCTGGGCTCCTTGGGGTCGTTTTCGAAAATCTTCCGGAGCTTGAGTATGAAATTATCCACCGTACGATTTGTCGGATAGATATGATATCCCCACACCGCATCAAGCAACTGGTCGCGGCTGACCACCTGCCCCACCCGCTCGATCAAATATTTGATCACCATGCACTCTTTACGGGTCAGTTCGAAATGTCCGCCGGGACCGTCCGCTTCGTATGTTTTGAAATTGATCTTCCGACCATCGAACTCGTAAACCTCAGACACCTGTCCTTCAGTTGCCAGCCATGCCTGCCGTCGGAATATCCCCTGGATGCGGGCCATCAACTCCTGAATATCGAACGGCTTGGTGATATAATCATCCCCGCCGGCCAGAAGCCCTTCGACCTTTTCGTCAGTCTGATCCTTGGCCGTGATGAAGAGAATCGGAAGTGTTCCGCCGGCCGCTCGTATCTTCTTGCAGATGGTCAGTCCATCCATCCCCGGAAGCATGATATCGAGAAGCACCAGATCAAACATGCCACGCTGGTAGGCATCCAGCGCCAGCGTGCCGTCCGCAATATGCACAACCTGATATCCTTCGGCTTCCAGGTTGATGGTCAACCCATCGGCCAGGTTCCGGTCATCTTCGACTAAGAGAATAGTCCTCATGCGTTCAGCTCTTCTTCAGGGTAATGGTGAAGGTGGCTCCCTGTCCCGGTCCGGGAGAGACGGCGGTCACATCGCCGCCGTGCGCCCTGACGATTTCCCGGCAGAGGTACAGCCCGAGGCCGCTTCCGGATTGACTCCGAGTCATTTCATTTCCGATTCGATAGAATCGCTCGAAGAGCGAGCGGCTGTCTTTGGCGTCGAATCCAATCCCCCTGTCGGCGACAGCAATTACAATCAACTTTCCGGCATCCGTCAGTGTGACATGTACCGAAGCAGATTTCCCATCATGGTACTTGAGTGAGTTTTCCAGGATAGCATCAATCGCTCTTCCCAGCGCGGCCGGATCGCCGGCGTATTCTATATTCTGCGCGATCTCTTTGGTAACCGACACCGGCACAACTGAAGCCGCGTGTGAAAGTGCTTCCACGCGGGCTTCTACTATGGCTGACAAATTGATATCCGTACGGTTGAGTCGATATCCGTGTCGTTCAAATCTCCCGGCATCGAGTATGTTCTCCACCAGCCGCTCCAGTCGCTGGATATCTTCCTTCATGCGCGGAAGGACCTTCTCTTTCTTCTCATCCCCGATCTTGGGAGACTGAAGTGTGTCGACATACAGCTTTATCGATGCCAGCGGCGTTTTCAACTCATGAGTGACTGCCATCAGGAAATTCTGTTGATGGAACTTGAGTTCTTCGGTTCTGACCAACGCCCGGTAAATCAACCAGGCGCCAACCAGGATAAGCACGAGGAAAAACACTCCCTCGGTTCCGACCATCATCTGCCGGGAGATCTCCTGTCGGTGAATAGTCTCGACATACTCCGGCGTGCCGCCGAGCGATCGCGCCATGTCCACCTTCTCTGCGGTAAGGCGGGCCATAAACACGATCCACCAGACCGCCTGGGCGAATAACGCCGTCACCATGAACAGAAAAAGTGCCAGAGCACTACGAGGTGAGAATTTCATACCGCTGAATATAATAGAGCCAAAATGCGGAGATAAGAAAAAAGGGAAGCCGGCCGGGCTTCCCTCTCAGGCTTCAGTTCGTCTTAAGTCAGCTTTCGACCAGCTCTGGAGTTTGGCCGACCGGCTCCTGCTCCTCTACCAGGTCGCCATCCGGATTGATCTTCTCTCCGGCGATCAGCTTTCCGGCGGTCTCCAGCAACCTGTCCAGGTTAAGCTTGGTTATGTGGGCATCGGCTTTCAGGTAGGCGGCGCGCGCTTTCATCCCCATGTCGCCGATCGATGAATAGACGATCACCGGCGTTTCCGGCCGATCGGACTGGCGAATTCGGAGCGTAAAGGCCAGACCATCCATCTGGGGCATCTCCACATCGGAAATCACCAGGTCAAACGGCTGCTTCTGAAACTCCTCCCATGCCCGTTCGCCATCGGACGTCTCCATGACTTCGAAGCCGCTGGCGGTCATTTCCTCGACCAGCATCGCCCGTACAGCAGGAGAATCTTCCGCAATCAAGACCTTTTTCCCTGCAAACTGGTTCAAATCCCGTTCGGCTGACACTTGCTGCTGGTGCAGTCGCGGGCACAGGTCGAGCAGTATCGTTTCATAGTCCAGGAGCTGGACCATCTTGTCCTCAGTCGGTTTGATAATGCCGATCGTGTATTTGTGGGAAACCCCCTTGAATACCTTGTCCGCATCGATAAGGTTATCCCAGTCGGTGTGGTGAATCCACTCGACTCGATCGACCAGAAATCCGGTGAACATGCCGAAAAACTCCGTCACGATAACACTCTGTCGCGGAGCTTCTCCCTGGCGTTCGATTCCCAGAAAGCGGGCCAGATCCAGAATCGGTATGAGACGATCGCGGTCCTTGAACATCCCGGTCACCGAATCAGGTGATTCCGGAACTTTGGAGAACTGGTTCAGGTCATGGACGATCTTGCTTACCTTGAGAATATTGATCCCAAACGAGAGATTGCAGACTCTATACTCAAGCACTCGCAGTTCGTTCGATCCCGATTTGAGATACGATGTCGCGTCGATCTTCATGACTTGATTCCCCCAGATTTGTGTAAGTATATGGAAAACAGCGCCCCGCCGTTCGCGTGGTTACTGGCTGAGACTCTGCCATTCATGGCCTCGCTGGCCAGGCGACAGAAGTACAGCCCCAGCCCTACACCACGGTGTTTTCCCTGAAGTCTCAGATTTATCTGACCGTATTTGTCGAATAGTTCTTCCGGATTGATGTCACCCAGGCCGGCACCGCTGTCTCTGATCTGAATGACAGCCAGACCGTTCTCTTCCGAGCATCCGATATGTACCGTTCCCTTTTCGGGCGTATGGCGAATCCCATTATAAATGAGATTGTCAAGGGTTCGGGCCAGGAGCAGCGGGTCCGCTTGCACTGTCATGCTCTTGGCCGGCAGCGTCACTGAAATGGAGATTCCCATTTCCGCCGCGGCTCCCTCCGCGAGAGTAGCAGCTTCGCTGAGCACTGTATTCAGATCAACAGACACGAGATTGGCTTTCATTCCCATAGCGCCGGACTTTGCTACGGCAATGGAGTCGTAGAGAATCGCTTCGGCGCGGGCCACCGCGATATGTGATGAACTGACCAACTGCCGGTGACGGGGATTCTTGAGATCAAGTCGACCCTGTTCCAGCATCTTAAGCACGTACTTCATCGATGCCAGCGGCGACTCGAGATCGTGAACGAATAGTGCGAACATTTCCAGGTGCCCGTCCAATGACGGCTGGACCTGTTTGCCTGCCTGTTCACCCGTTTCTGAATGTTGTTCGAGAGAAGTAGCAGCCCCTGCCACTTGTACCCCACTGCTAAAAGTCTTGTAACTGATTATCGGCCACTTGGCCGGAAACATAAGCCCCTTATATAGTTGGGACTGGAAATGGCCGACGGAGACTGAGAACATTCGGCGGAACTACGAAAGGCGTATACGGTTAAGCCGCAGAGAGTTCAGTACGACAAAGACCGAAGAAAACGACATCGCCGCAGCCGCCAGTATAGGGGACAGCGATAGCCCGAAAGCGGGGTAAAGTGCCCCTGCCGCGACCGGAATCGCAATGATGTTGTAAATAAATGCCCAGAAGAGGTTCTGCTTTATCACCCTCAGACTGGCTCTGGCAAGCTCGACAGCCCTGGGGAGAGTTCGAAGATCAGATCGAAGGAGAATGACATCGGCTGTTTCCATCGCGACATCGGTGCCGCCGGCCACCGCAATTCCGACATCGGCCATCGCCAGCGCAGGGGCATCGTTTATCCCGTCTCCTACCATGGCGACGCGATGTCCGGCCCTTCGGATCTGCTCAACCTTTTCCCCCTTTTGTTCGGGACGAACGCCAGCTTCAAACGAAGTCAGTCCGACTGAGCCTGCTATCTCACGCGCCACCTCGATCCTGTCCCCGGACAGCATGGAGACAGACATCTGCTGCGAGCTGAGCGAACCTATGACCTCTCGAGCTTCCGGTCGAATCCGATCAGCCAGAGCAACGATACCTACCAACTGATGTTCCTCCGCGACGAAAGCGAGCGTATATCCAAGAGCAGAATACCTGGAGATAGCCTCGGCGGCTCCAGTCATGTCAACACCACCCTGGCGCAACATCTCTTCGGTACCAATCTGGACGGTCATGCCATCGACTCGTGCTGATATGCCAAATCCGGGTCGTGCGGCAACTTCGCCTACGACAATAGCATCGCGAGCCAGAGTGTTTGTTGCGCGGGCAATGGCTCGTCCAATCGGGTGCTCCGAGTTCTTTTCAACATCATGGAGGACACCCGACAACCGCGAGCCGGAATACGGAGCGATGGGATCAATCGAAATGACTTCGAGCACTCCCTTGGTCAGCGTTCCGGTCTTGTCAAATACAACGGCATTGATATGCGCAAGTTTCTCGAGCACTTCACCCCCCCGAATCAGAATACCTTCTCGCGCTGCTCTACCGGTTCCGGCAAGTACCGCAACTGGCGTCGCAAGACCCAGCGCACAGGGGCAGGCAATGATCAAGACCGAGATTACACCCCGTATCAGCATCGGATTGTCCGGTGCCGCCAGGTACCACACGGCCAGAGTCACCGCCGCTATCCCGATTACAATCGGCACGAACCGTGCGGCCACTTTGTCCGCGAGCGCCTGTATCGGTGCTTTGGCCGATTGCGCTTCCGTAACCATTCTTACAATGGTCGAGAGATAACTTGATTCGGCGGACGCGGTTACCCTCATCGTGAACGGAAGGTTGCCGTTGAGTGAACCGCCGATTACCGCATCGCCTGCCTTCTTTTCCACCGGAACCGATTCTCCGGTGAGCATCGATTCGTCCAGCGTCGGATTCCCATCGGTAACTCTCCCATCCGACGGCACTCGTTCTCCCGGCTTGACCCGAAGCAACATGCCCGGCCGGATGGTCGCACGTTCTACTTCAAATTCAACGTTGTTGAAGACGGCAGTTGCTTTGGATGGCTGTAGCGTCATGAGCGCTTTGATTGCCTGACCGGCCCGACCGCGTGAAAGCGCTTCGAAATATCGCCCCAACAAAATGAGCGTCACTATCATGCCGGCTGACTCGAAATACAACTCGCGGTGTTCGCCGCCATGACCAACAAACCCCTGATAGAGACTCCAGAGAAATGCCGCCAGTGTCCCCATCGCGATCAGCGAATTCATGTTCGCTCGCCCGTGGCGGGTTTGCAGCCAGGCATCGGCCAAAATTCCTCGCCCCGCCCAGAACACAATCAAACTGGCGAGGATTATTTGTACCGCCAGATCAATCGTTTCTGTGATTAGGTCCATTGAGTCGGACATGAACATTGGGAGCATGGCAAACGCCATCAGCGGCACCGCCAGCAATGCCGCAAAGATGAGCCGTCGACGCGACTCGACAAGATCAGTCTGATTGGCCGTTAGGATGTCCGGCTCACCGACAGCCGCTCCATAGCCCAACTCGGCGATTCGGGAAATGATCTGTTCCGGGGTGATTATCTTTGGGTCAAAGACAACTTCGGCACTGGAGAGCGCCAGATTGACACGGGTCTGTCCGACTCCGGGAACATCGGCCATCCCTGACTCAATGCTGGAAACGCAACCGGCACAGTGCATGCCGGTTATCTTGAGATGTACTTTGGTGTCATGTGCCATACCTGTGCCTCACAGCAAGTATAGCAACAGAGCGCTACGAGAGTAGTTCCAAATTATCTGATCCCCATCGCAATCAACAGATGAGGACAGCGACGCTGCAGTTCTTTGCGGATAGTCGTTCTGGCCCGATGGAGGTACCACCGGACGGTAGCCTGAGGCATATCCATGATCTTCGCGATATCGTCTACGCGACAACCGTTGACATCACGCAGGACGATCGCCGAACGCTGGCGCTCACTTAGGTGAGACGTTGCCGTTTGAATCTCCGATCCAAGTTGCCGGCACTGGAGCTGTCTGGCAGGATCGGCACCCGTACCTTCCAGCAGATCTCCCAGGTCATCGATCGCTTCGTGGCGATGGCGACGGTGCTTTCGAAGGTAGTCAATCGAGGCATTAAAGGTGATCCGATAGAGCCAGGTATAGAATTTCTTGTCGTCGTCGTAGTTGCGGATGTTCTCGATCATTTTCGTGAACACAATCTGAGTGACATCAGCAGCATCATCATAGTCCCGAACCACCCGATAGGCCAGAGCGGCTACCTGCTTGCGATACATTTGTACGATTGCCGCAAATGCTCGCTCGTTCCCCTGCTTGTACTGCTGTATGAGTCTTCGGGCCTGAACCTCGTGGAACAGGTCGGATTCCAACTCCCCGGAATGATCGATTTGGCGGTTTGAGTCCTTCATAACGCCCAGCCTCTCTCGTCCTTACTCTATTCAACTCTCGAACATGGGTAAAGTTCCTCTATTTACTCATATTAGTAGCGTTGAGAGAGCTGGTGACTAAGAAGTATTAAGTCATTGCAGGGCAAAAGAAAAGCCGCCATATTGGCGGCTTTTAGAGTCTACTGATGAGCCCGTTTACCTTGACCGCTGGTCAATTATGTACTGCATCGGGTCCAGCGCCGAGCCGTTTCTCCAGACTTCGTAATGGACATGCGGCCCGGTTGAGTAACCGGTCGAACCGCTGAGGGCGATCAGATCACCACGACTAACTGTCTGGCCGGTGCGAACTAATATCTTTGACAGGTGGCCATACCGAGTCAGGAAACCGTAACCGTGATCAATCACTACCAGATTGCCAAGTCCACCCGGATCGTAGCCGGCATAAGATACCTGACCTTTGGCAGTTGAAACTACAGCTGTACCAACCGGTCCTGCCAGATCGATACCTTTGTGCATCTGCGGTGTTCCGGTAAACGGATCATATTGGAAGCCAAAGCCACGGGACTTGTTCCCCTTGGCCGGCCAAATCGACGGAGTATGGTCGAGACGATCTCTCAGCTTGCCCAGCGACGTCTCAACTTCGGAGAACCGATCGTACTGGAACTGGGACAGCTTCAGCAAACGATCAACCTGGGCTTCGGTAGCATAGGCGGTCTGTTCGGTCGGAGTCATGGCAAGAAGGCCGGCCGGGATCGGACCACCGGTTCCGAGCTCACGTTCCTGGGCATTGACGTCCGGAATGTTGAACTGGGTTCGAATGGCGATCTCTTTCTTCACCAGCGTTTCTATCTTCCCCGAGGCATCGGCAACCGCCATCCGGAGCTTCTCGTACTTCACCGCCAACTGACGGTTTTCCTGGCGAAGCTTGTCGATTTCAGCCTTGGTGACTCTGTCCCCAAAGAATGTTGACAGGGAGAAGAAGCTTGTGAATAGAAGCACAATTACCGCAGCCGGAATGTAGTAGAGCCACGCTTTCCGTATGCTGAAGTGCTTTGATATACCGGACGTATCCGGGAAAAACCAAAATGTTATCTTCTTTTTAAACATCATCCTGACATGTTCCAGTTTGTGATCCACAAACGGTACCTGGTTCAAATCCTATTTGTCCCTCCCGAAGGCGGCAAGCCCGCATCAGCCCGCCAACTTAGGGGCACCCCCTGGGACAGTCAAGGAAAAAATCCGGCACCTATTTTATCACAACGTACTCACGTTTGAGGATCTTGTTAACGATCCGGGCCAATTTGTCCCCTTCCAAGTTCTGCAAACTGTACAGATGCCAGTAAGTCTTCCTTGGAAGTCCGGTTTTTCTGTCTTTGCCTTTCATGGTCCTGCCCTCTGCTGTTCAAACCCGAACACAAGAGTTGGCGTTGGACCATACTCTCAATATCGGGTGTTTCCAGGTAAATCTCAACTGTTCCTTTGAGGTACTGCAGACAGCATGCCCGAATTGGTGTACGGAACGGTAAAATTAGGCCTCTAAAGTTATTATCTCACAACTACTTAATTTTTTCAATTTCGACAGTGCGAAGCTAGTTTCATTTTCCCTGTGCAAATAGTGGTATCCAGCCTATATCTAAGACAGCCCGGTGGGGACCTTCCCAGTCACTTTCCGGGTTCGCCTAGGTCGCGATGACAGCCGCTCCGGCAGTCGACCGGAGTTTGATTGACGCCCCCAGATTGAGTCAGTACATTAGGCCCGACTTGTCAGAAAGGAAACCGATCGTGACATCACTTACCGGCAAAACCGTGTTCATTACCGGGGCGTCATCCGGGATTGGCGAAGCAACCACCCGTGCATTCGCTGCCGCCGGGGCCCATCTGGTCCTGGCAGCCCGTCGCGCCGACCGACTCAAAGAGATCACCCGGCAGTTTACCAATAAACTCCACATTATACAGCTCGATGTCCGCAACCGGGCCGCAGTCGACAAAGCCATCGCCAGCCTGCCGGAGCAGTTTGCTGATATCGACATCCTGGTGAACAACGCGGGTCTGGCCCGGGGACTGGAGAAGGCGCAGGAAGCGGACCTCGATGCCTGGGATGAGATGGTCGATACCAACGTCAAAGGGCTGCTCTATATGACCCGCGCCATCCTGCCCGGAATGGTGGCCCGCAAGTCCGGCCACATTATCAATATTGGTTCGATCGCCGGCCACGAAGTCTACGGCTCTGGTTCGGTCTATTGCGGCACCAAGCACGCGGTCGATGCCATTACCCGCGGGATCCGGATCGATCTGATCGGGACCGGAATCCGGGTGTCCACAGTTGACCCTGGGCTGGTGGAGACCGAGTTCTCGCTGGTCCGATTCAAAGGGGACGCCGATCGGGCGACCAAAGTCTATCAGGGTCTGACCCCGCTGACCGGCGCCGATGTCGCTGAGACTATAATGTGGATAGCCTCCCGCCCACCGCACATCCAGGTGGCCGAAGTGATTCTCCTTCCGACCGACCAGGCATCCTGCACGGTGGTCAACCGCCGAACCTGAGACCGGGTAGTACGCCAAACGATTGAACGGATGGAGACGAGCTGTCTTAATCCGTATTTTGTTGTACAGTGGCGGATATTCCGGATAACTCGTTCCACACTATCACATTCCTCCACACCCCTTGACAGATACAATCGTACCAATATATTTGGACTCGTTAACTCCATTTAGTCCACCTTCTAACACTATTATGGGGAAGGTCACATCCCATGCGAATTGCTACCTGTCTTGTTGTGCTGCTTGTGGTTGCCTGTGCCAGTCTGGTCGGTGCCCGCGAATCCTGGGTCGGACTCAATGTCCGGGTTCAGCCTGTCTATATCGAAACCAACGGTCTCACTCCCTCCTGTTTTGGGGCCGGTGCCGAAGCCTCGTTCTTCCCTATCAAGAGGTTCTTTGCTGAAGCCCGATACAGCAAATCTGTCTTTACAAACCGAGCTGAAACCGACTTCAAAGATCTCTATCTCAAGGATCCGTCACCAAAACTCAAGCCATTTACGTACTGGGAAGCCGGCGCGATGATAAACCTCATTGTGACAGGTGATCGATATTCCAACGATGTCACCGAAGTAAAACAGACTGGTACCCGCGTTGAGACAACGATCGACCCCCAAACCGGCGTTAAAACCAAACGCACGGTCCCCGTCTATGGCAATGTCAAAACCGGAGCGAAGTTCTTCACCAACGAATACCGCATGTTCGGTATACGAGGCGGCATTTTTCAGCTGGTGTCCGGTACCGATGCCGATGTAGCCAAAAGCACTGACACGATTCGCGACGCGAACAACGTCATTGTCACGAATTTGCCCGATGTTTTCACCAACCACAAGATGGATGGCTTCTATGTTGGCGTGGCACGGACCCGGGTATTCTACTCCGAAGGGTTATGGAATGCGGTCTATTTCGATGCCCTCATTTCAAACAAGATCGAATTCAAAGACAAGGACCTATCCGGATACTCCAATCGCAAGATCGGCGGACGAATCGGATTTGAAGGTGCCCGTCGCCATATCGGCGGTCGTGTCGAAGCCGGTGTACGGCCGGGAGTGGATAAGAACAGATTCTACGCGCTTTGCCAGTTTTCGATTGGACTCATGCTCTAGCGCATTCGAAAACAGGCAAATTCTTGCAACTCATAGTAAGAGTACCCAACCATGTTCATGTTAAATGGGTGCGGAACGACGCTGTATGGCCGCGCCAAGACGGATGACAATATGGGCAAAATCGCCACCAAGTGGTTTTGCCTTCTCTATGTGCCGATCGTTCCGCTCAAATCATATATCGTGACCGAAGAAAAAGAAGGTCCAAACCTTCTGGTCTGGCATAGCAGTACCTATTCCCTCAAGCCACTGGACCAGCTACATCGGAAGCACCTCATGGTCTGGGCCATCAGTTGGTGTGCGTTCATTATCGGGATGATTGTTCTCGCGAAATTGACGACTGAGCCGATGTAGGGAAGTGTCGGGCCCCTAAGCGGGGACCGACCTACATACTGGCTTCATCCTTCGACTATGCTCAGCCCGACGATCATGTGCGCGGCAGACGTCCCCGTCTGCCCGATCCTTTAAATGGCAGGAGCTCTTGCTTGAAGGCGGGGCTCTTCGCCTCGCCTTTTGTCGGGCCCCTAAGCGGGGGCCGACCTACTTATCCACCCCCACCCCAATCTCCAGACCGTTCGGGTGTTTGTCATCGGATTTGGGGCCGATCCATTTCTTGCCGTTGCCGGTATACGGCTCCTTGTAGCTGTCGTTTCCGGCACCATCGATGAACAGACCCCAGCATCCGAGATACTCTCTCGCCCCGCCGGGTGACGCATTGGCGCGGCCAAGCGTTGTGCCGCCGTGTGAGTCATAGACGTCATCGCCGCTCCAATCCCAAAAGACGCCGATGCCGTTGGCGTTCCCCCCGCCGAGCGACAGATTAGGGACCGTGTAATGATCATTACCGCCGCGATCATCGAGAAAACCAATCGTAAAGTCATGCCCGGCGCCATCGGCCATATTCATCGTGGCGTTGTAGGTATCATCGCCGCCGAAGTCATCGAGATATCCCACTCCGAAATGTGCGCCGGAGCCTTGAACATACCAGATGCCGTTGTATGTATCATTGCCGCCGCCATCGATAAGCATTCCGACCGAATACCAGTAGGCGCATCCCTGGGCAAACAGTCCTGCGGAATAGCTGTCATTCCCCTGTACATCGCACAATACCCCTACTCCCCCGGCCCAGCTGTGACCATCGGAGTAATCTGCCCGTTTGCCGAACCCAATTCCCTGCGCGCAGGAAGAATTGTGGTCTTTGGTTTGCGGCGATGGCGAGAACTTGATGGAATCCTCGGCGACATACCGGTCATCGCCGGAGAAATCGACCAGCGTGCCACACCCTCTGGTAAAGCCGAATCCCTGCGAGTTCTGCCAGCAATAATAGGAATCGTTGCCGGCGCTGTCGGCCAGGATGCCGATGCCGAAGGTTGCGGCTCCCTGAACGTAATATTTGCCGCGATAGGTATCCTTGCCGGAGTAATCCATCAAAATGCCGGCACCGAAAATAGCGGCACCCTGAGCGACCGATGAACTCTGGTACAGGTCATCACCGGATTTATCAATCACTATGGACATCCCCAGCACTGCACCACCGAGTCCGACCTTATTTGAATCTTCGGAGATATACTTGTCATTGCCGGCGAGATCGACGATAGCAGTGAGCGGATAGTTCGGATTCTGACCAGAGTATTTGTAGGTGTCGTTACCACCCGGATCGACGATCAAGAGCGGTGGAACGATATAGTCATACATATCATCTTTGGCGGTTCCAATCACTACCATCCCCTTGCGGGTTTTGATCTCCAGTTTGAAATCCGGGAACGATGAGGCATCCAGCGAGTCGGCCGTGCGGCGGAATGCCTCGGCGAAATCTTCCACCCCGGCCACCATCCGACCGAAATCGACTTTCTCAACCAGTTTCTCTACCAGCTCCGGACGGAGTTGGAGGGTGTCTTTGATGAAATAGGTGAATAGGCGAGTGCGGAGCTTCTCGTCATTGAGATCTTTCATCGCGATGTTGTAGGCAAAGTCAGCATCATCGGCCAATGCCCAGATCAGATCCAGTTTGGCGGTCAGTTTGTCGTACTTGGCATCGGCGAGGATGTTACGGGACTTGGTGAACGACCCCTTGAAGCTCGTATCCGCTGGATGCAGATACTTCTCGAACGGATCACCCACCAGGCCGCGTCGGATGGGCTGGTCGATTTTGCGGGCCGCACTCATGACTAGTTGAGTCGGGTTGGCTGCGTAGGTGGAGCAGGCGGCGAGCGTGATCGCGCCGTATCTGGGGAGTTTGAACAGATCCTCGTGGAACATGGTGAAATAGGACAGCCGGTAGGGATCACCGCCCCAGGTGGCCCGCTCGGTCTGGTCAAACTTCAGGTCATGGCGAGTCAGCCCAACCTGCCCCATAGCGGTATCAAAAAGGGAGAAATCCTGGCCGGAAACTGCGGCGGCCAGAACCGATATCCCGATAAGAAAGTACAGTATTCGCTTCATCCTCTGATCCTGTCTTCGATTGAATGTTCGTGGCGGGAAATAACCAAAGTTACCGTCCGGGGCCAAGCTTAAATTCCGCCGGTGAACCCGCTCGGTCAAACAGCTTAACCTTGCCAATAGTAGGCAAAATCCGTACTTTCGCAGGACTATGGACAAGAACAACCATGAAATCCGAGGTTAGATTGCAGAAGCTTGATAAACTGAAAAAAATGGCCCGCGAGAGCAATATCGAATATGTCGATCTCAAGTTCTCCGATCTGCTCGGCGTCTGGCACCACCTGACTATTCCGGTCAGTTCCATGACCGATGATCTGTTTGAATCCGGCGTCGGAGTCGACGGTTCCTCCTTGCCGGGGTTTGCATCGATTGAAAAGGGGGACATGATTCTACTCCCTGATCCATCGACTGCCTTCATCGACCGGTTCTTTGAGCGGACGACGCTCTCTCTACTCGGGGATATCATGGAAGTGGGCACGGATATCGTGCCGTATTCGCGCAACCCGCGCCGGGTCACCGCGGATGCAGAGAAATATCTGAAGAAAGTGATTCCGGGGTCCAGCATCATTGTCGGACCGGAATTTGAATTCTATGTGTTCGATCAGGTCCGCTTCCATCAGGGAGCACAGTCGGCGTTCTATCAGCTCGAGTCGGCGGAAGCATCATGGAACGGAGTCGAAGACAAGGAAGGACTCGGCTTCAAGATTCCCTACAAGCGCGGATATCATGTATCTCCGCCGGCGGATCGATTCTACAATCTCCGCTCGGAAATCTCTTCCCTCTTGGCTGAAGTTGGCGTGGAGCTGAAGTATCACCATCACGAAGTCGGCAGTGCCGGTCAGCACGAAATCGAGACCAAGTTTGGGACCATGTTCCATATGGCTGACAAGACCATGCTGATCAAGTACATCATCAAGAATCACTGCTACAAATACCAGAAATCGGCGACCTTCATGCCCAAGCCGCTCTTCAATGAACCGGGCTCGGGATTGCATGTACATCAGTTTATCGCCAATGACAAGGGGTCGATCTTCTTTGATCCGAAAGGACCGGCGCGGTTCTCGCAGGTTGGGTTGCACTATATCGGCGGCCTACTAAAACATGCCGATTCGCTATTGGCGTTTACGAATCCATCGACCAACTCGTTCAAGCGACTCGTACCGGGGTTTGAAGCGCCGGTGGCGGGGACATACTCGGTTGGCAATCGCACGGCATGTATCAGAATTCCGGGATACCAGAGGAATGCTAAGACGCATCGGCTGGAATTCCGTCCTCCCGATGGGACGATGAATCCGTACCTCGCATTCGCGGCGATGCTCATGGCCGGGCTGGACGGGATCAAGAACAAGATCGATCCGGGACTTCCGTTCGACAAGGACCTTGAGACGCTTTCACCAAAAGAGCTGTCCGACATACCGCATCTGCCGGTGTCTTTGGACAAGGCGCTCGATGCCCTCCGGGCCGACAATTCCTATCTGCTTCAAGGGAAGGTGTTCACCGAAGATCTGATCGAGAGCTGGCTGAAGCTCAAAGGAAAAGAAGTCGCTGAGATTCAGGTGCGTCCGACGCCCCATGAATTTGAGCTGTACTATAATTTGTAGATTGAAATCAATCCCGATTGAAGGCCGGTAGCCAGAAGGCTTCCGGCTTTTCTATTTCTTCCGGACAACCAAAGCCACACTCCCCATAATGCAGGCGCCGCCGATCAGGACAAGCGTCGAGAGGGATTCGTGGTAGATGAATACGCCGAGAAGAATCGCAACCAGAGGGGTGACAAAGGTCATCAGTGCGACCGCCACCGCGCTCATTCGTTTGAGCAGCCAGTAATAGCCCAGGAAAGCGACCACCGAGCCGAACAGGGCGAGATAGAGCGTGGCGCCAATGACCGTGCGGGTCAGATGGACATCCGCCAGACTCTCGATTACCAGCGCAACGGCGATAATCGCCAGTCCGCCGAGCCCCATCTGGACTGTGGCGGCGGTATAAATGTTCTCATGGCTACAGGTGCGCTGGTGGACCATCAGGCCAACCGCCGATGCGAGCGAGCCGACAAGGACGATGATTGACCCAAAGAACATTTCCGGCGAAACTTGCAGCGAGTCATAAGAAATCAGCACCACTCCCCCGAAACCGAGTATCAGGCCGAGCCAGGCGACCGGTTTGATCGCTTCCTGCTTGAGAAACCGGCTGGAGAGAAGCGCGACAAAAAGCGGAAATGAGCCGAATAGAATTGCCGTCAACGATGAGTTGATTTGAGTCTCGCCATAATAGACGCAAGCATAGCTCACACCGTACATGTAGAGGCCGGGGTGCCCGAGACGGAACCAGTTGCGAAGGCCGACCGGGAACTTGGCCTTCATGATCTTGGAGATAATGGTCAGCAGGGCGACGGCCACGACAAACCGGATGCTGGCGCCGTAGAACGGCGGGGTGCCGGTTAGGCCGAGCTTTATTGCGAGCCAGGTAGAGCCCCAGATAAGGCAAAGCAAGATGTACACAAAGACAGCCATGGGCTGTTAATAACCTGCCTGTAGGTAGACATGTCAATCCCTTTTATGGGAAAAGCTGTTGTGTAAAAAGAGGTTAGCGCGGTCCACGACAGCAGCAGCCGCCATAACACCGCAAACGAAGCGAGAATACGGCACAGTAGCGTAAAATCCTTGACAGCTGCCTAAAAACAGTGGCTTCTTCGGTTCAGATAAGGAGATGTCATGGAAAAGACAATCGAAAGTAACATCAAGGAAACCCTCTTTTTTACCACCGCTGAGCTGGCTGAAAAGCTCAAAATGAATGTCCAGGTGATCACCCGGAAAGTCCAGGCGGGCGAGATCGCAGCCTATAAAATCGGCAAGGATTGGCGTATTCCAGAGCATTCCGTCCAAGAGTGGCTGGAACGGCATTCGAACCAGAAACAGCAGGACGTTCAGAGCAAGACGCGGGACGAGTTCCCCCGACCGGAGCAGTTTGAGCAGATGCCGAGTCGCCGGTCGAAACGGAAATATCTTCTGGAGTACATTCTGGCTCAGTTTGAACCGAATAAGAGCTACTCCGAAGAGGAGCTGAATCGGGTGATCGCGCGGTTTCACACAGATACCGGATCAGTACGATCCGAATTCCTGACCGAGAAGATGATGGAGCAGGTGGACGGTCGGTACCGTCGCCGTGGCGGCTACAAATTCGCCGACTGAGGCGGCCCTTGGGATACTTGCCGGGTGCTGAATCGGGCAATTTAATCCATTTTAGCGAAACCTCTCCCCTTTTCGGGCTGTTCAGGGTGGGGTAAGAACTATTGTCATGTGAAAGCATAGAGGAGAGAATATCATGAATCGAATCGCAACCGCCGTTTGGACCGGGTCGCTCAAAGAAGGTAAAGGTCAGCTGACCTCCGGGTCGGGACTTCTGTCCAGTACCCCATACAATTTTGCCCAGCGCTTTGGCGAAGAACCGGGGACCAATCCGGAAGAACTGATCGCATCGGCCCACGCCGGTTGTTTTGCCATGGCCTTCTCGGGAGAATTGGGAAAAGCCGGATTCACCCCCACCAAAATAGAGGCCAAGGCCACCATCACGCTCGACATGCTTCCCGGCGGGCCGACCGTCACTAAGAGCCATCTCGATGTCACCGTCCATGTGCCGGGTGCCGAAGAAGCCAAAGTCCGTGAGATTGCCGATGGCGCCAAGAAGGGCTGCCCGATCTCACGACTGCTGAAGGCGGACATTTCTATGACCCTCAACGTTATCTAGTCGGCTGGGAATCACTGCCAACAAAAAGGCCCGCTCCTGTATGGAGGCGGGCCTTTGTCACAAAGTCTATGTCGGCCCCTACTGACCTTCGTCCTGCATGTTCGGCATTCCCTGAATACCAAGTAGCTGCTGGGCGTAAGGATCCCCCAGATTGATCTTGTATTCAGTAAACTGTCGGGCGGCGGTTTGCGCATCGCTAAATCGCCGCTGTGAGTATAGTACCGAGACATATTTCCTGAATGCGAACGAAGAATTCCGGTTCGCCTCAAACGCGTTCTTGAGACACATGATACCGGCATCGATCAGAGCCTGATCGTTCTTCCGTTTCCCCAGTTCAACTTTGCAGAGGCCAAGGTCCTGCAAATACAGAAGGTTGGACTCGTTCGACTTGTGGAATGCATCCAGCGTATCATGTACCTGCTGCCAGAGAGCCAATCCCTTGGCGCTGTCTTTCTGCTTCTCGTAGTAGTCTGCCAGAAGCGAGTATGACTGCCAGTATTCGGGATAGACCTGGATCAGGTGATTCATGAGCTGAATACCTTTGTCGATCTGATTGCGCTTGCCGAGTTCGTCCCAGAGGCGGGAAGTGGGCAGCCCTTCACCGACGAAGATGCCGGTGGCGTTTTCGTCGCGGTAAATCTTGGAATTCTCCAGCCCTTTGAACGTGTAGGTATTCATGTAGAGATCGACGCTCTTGTCCAGATCGACTGTGGCGCTGGCGTCATCGCGATCGAGCCGGAAGACCATGCCGACCGCGGTCGCATGATCACGGAGTTTGAGCGGAGATTCCGCGTACGGCGGGGAGCTAAAGTAGACCGGATCTTTCCACTTGTTCTCCAGTACAATTTCATCCACCATCATATCCTGAACTTTGACGACATGTCCGCCATTCATCGACGGCACCAGATACGCTTCGCGTCTCCGGGGTCGGTCAATGAAACTGGAATCGGGGCGGGTATATTCTCCCTGACCCGGAACATCGAACTGATTCCAGAGGATCTGCTCTTTGGTAAGCGATATCGGCACGTTGTACTGCTGTTTCATCTGGTAGACGTACCAGTCGGTATTGAGCAGTGACAGGTTGACTATGCGAACATCCTGCCGATACCCATACGCTTCCTGAAGCGCCCATACCGGGAAGGTGTCGTTGTCCCCCGAAGTAAACAGAATAGCGTTTTGTTCGCATGAATCGAGAATCGCTTTGGCGTACTGGTAGGCGAGGCGGTTGTCAGAACGGTCGTTCTCGTGCCAGTTGGTCGCCAGCGCTACGCCCGGCAGGCAGATCAACACGACTCCCAGGCCATAGACGACCTTGGCGGCCATAGCCAGGTCTCGTTTGGCCAGCCAGGTTCTGATCAGCTGGAGCACGGCCGAGACACCGATCCCCATGGCGATACTGAAAAAGACGAACGCCGCGGTAAAGAAGTAGTCTCGATCGCGGACCTCGAGATACGCATCGCCGCTCTGATAATTGTATTTGGTGCCGTCGGCGAAATTCATGTACAGAATCAGCCCGACGGAACAGAGGAGGAAGATGGTCAGGAAGGGCATTCCCACCTCAACCTTCTTCTTAATAGCCATTCCAATCCCGACCACCCCCAAAAGGAACCAGGGTATGAACGTCACACCCTCCTTGGACCACTGACCTTCGAAATACGACCAGAATCCCATATTGGGGTGCCAGCCGAACTGGTTTTCCCATGTTCCGCGACGCTGAAACATACGGTCAACCATCGATTCCGAACCATACTGCTTGCGGTCAAGGAAATTGACGAAGGTGCGATAGCTGCGGGACGGGTTGTTTTCATTGATGCGCGGCTGCTGAGTGGAGCGGATCGGAAGGTAGAGATGCACCGAGAACCCGATTATGGCGACCGCCAGAATCGCGGCGGCACTCCGCCAGTGAATGCTCAGGCGCTTTTCCCTCGCCGACGTGGCTATAACCGACGCCCCAACAAGGAACAGGACTACCGATGCAAGCACGTACGGCATCGTGCCGTACTTGAACCCGATCGTGCAGGTACAGGCCAGAGCGATTGGAAGCAGGGCGCCATAACGGATAGTATTGCTCCAACCAACATGGGCCAGTCCAAGTATCAGGAGGATCCCGAACGCGATCGGTACCGCGAGCAGGAAGTAGTCAAATGCGATAATCGTTGAACTGACGCAGATGATGGCAAAGACGATAATCCAGTTAATCTTCTGATACAGCTTCCAGAGCAGGCCCAACAAAATGAACGCGGTGGCGATATAGAACGCACCGACACCGCCACGGCCGTTGGAAAACAGAATGATCAGTGCCAATTCGGCAATGAGGCAGCTGCAGAGAATGACCCAATCCCTCGTTTCAGCGTCCTTCTTGAGAATGAACGCGATAGCGCAGACCGGGACGACCAGGTAACCCATCAGCGCGAAACCGATCCCCAGCACCGCCAGATAGAAATACATAACCATGAGACGGGTCGAGGCAAATGTCCCTTTGGTTTCGAAATATCGAATCGTGATATAAACGAGCATGATGGCGATGGACATACTGACGGCATACACTTCGGCTTCGACCGAGTTATCCCAGTTGGTCTGGCCGAACGCGGTAAAGAGGCCGCCGGCAATACCACCGGCATAGCTGATGAATCGGCTCAGCGGGCTCTGGTTGTCACCATCAAAGAAGTAACTGACAATCTTGACGGTCAGAAGGTAAGCCAGCATCGCGGTCATGGCGGAAGCTATGACGGAGATGAAATTGACTCGATGGGCCATATCGGCGAAAATGGGCAGGAGCGAGAAGAGCCGTCCGATAAGCACCATAAGCGGGGTACCCGGGGGATGGGGCACGCCCAGGATTACAGAACAAGCGATAAATTCACCGCAGTCCCAGAATGGGACAGAGCGCTGGACGGTAAGGGCATAGACGATAAACGAGCCCAGAAAAACCAGCCCGGCGATAATCGCGTTGGTCCTGTCAAACTTGTTTTCTGTCGAAGTAATCAAGCCGGACAAAGTCGTCCCTCCTAAAGTCAGTTTCGATGTAAGCCGATATAATCCATAGATATATCTCAACCAGAATGGTGAATATAACATCGCCCCTCTAAAGGGCAACAGTTATTTTACCCCGCCCCATGGCGATAAGTTGTACTAAAGAAAGGGCATTCAGATGTTTGTTTGGTGTGCCGTACTATTTGGCCTCGGAATCCTCGCCTTTGCGGATTCGATCTTCAATATGGGGGACATTTTCAGGACCGTTAACTCGGTCGTCTTCATGCTGCTGTCACTTGGCTTGCTGGTCAGAACGACTACCAAGGCCAAGGAGAAGCGAGTTGAGAAGCTTGAAGAGAAGATTTTCCATCTGGAGCAGGAAATCAATATGTTGAAGCAAGGGCAGCGGGCACTGAAAGACTTCTAGCCGATTTTCTGATCGGTTTCCAACGTCCGGAGCCGTTTGCGAACGTCGGAAGCCAGCGGATAGTTGGGATACCGTTCCAAAATCCTCTTATAGAGCTCCTTCCCCTCGGCGATCCGATCCGGCCGCGAGCAGAGGATGTCAGCTTTCTGCTTCAGCCCAAAGGGGATGAAGTACGAATCCGGAAAACCATCGGTCAGTCGATCGATCGACTCAAGTGCGCCGGTCGAGTCACTCAGCTTCATACAAACCTGCGACAGCCGAAAAAGGGCGTCATCAGCCAGCGGAGATCCTTCGACTCGTGCGACCCGATCAAGCCACGTCCGACACGAGTCGTACTTTTCTTCATCCTCATATGCCAGCGCCGTAGCAAAGTCAGGCAGCAGTTCCGGTTTCTCTTTCGTGTCATCCATGGCCGCCAGCACCTGGATGGCGTCATTGACATAAAACCCTCTGGGATAATCGACAATCATCCTGCGAAGACCGGCGGAGGCGGAGTCATACGCCTGATCGTAGAAGTTGAGCATGGCGAGCTGGTAGGTGACTTCCTCGTTCAGTTCATCCATGGAAGGTTGCAGTTTCATTTCGGACAGCGCGGCCCGGGCTTCAACCCGCTTACCCATCCGGATAAAGCAATATGGCCGCATGCGTCGGGCGCCGATGAAGCTATATCCCATCTGATAGTGGTTGACCACTGAATCAAAATAGACAAGTGCTTTGGTGTAGTCTTTGAGATAGTCGAAATAGACCATGCCAATCTGCAACAGCGCCTCTGCCTTGTCCTGCGGCCGCTCGGAAGAAGCGATAAGTTGATCGTACCGGGCGATTGCTTCCGGACTCTTCCCCAGATGAGCGAGCGCATCGGCGTATGAAAGACTGGCGTCGATATACGCCGGCCCATTGCCGTAATGACTGAGAACGTAGTCGCCGAGTCGGACCACCTGTGTATACAGCTTGCGGTCATGGCACTGGCGCATGAAGTAGATAAGGGAGCTCCCTTTCAACCCGGCGAGAGAATCTCTCTTGATGGCGAACTCATACGCCTTGTCGAACTGGTCCGACTTGATATAATGGTCGGTCAGCAAGCGGGCGAGATACTGGTTGGAGGAGTTCTTTGCGGCGGCGAGCAGAGCCGTTTCGATCGAAGCCCGTGAATCGGAGAATTCCAGGAGTGCGGTCAGGCGGCGCTGTGCTTCCATGGTGACATAATCGGTATCGCTCTTCATGAGCGGCACGTATTCTTTGACCGCTCCCTTGTAGTCCCTTGCGTGTTCGTACAGCTGACCGCGTTCCAAACCAAACATGGCACTGTCTTTGCGCTGGCGACGAAGCGAGTCCAGAAGCCCGGCAGCTTCGGTATCCATCGAACGGGAGATCTCACTTCGAAGAAACGTCAGGACCCTGATTGTATC
>JBATNE010000203.1:0-27347 GCA_049290195.1 Candidatus Zixiibacteriota bacterium | reverse complement strand
CCGTATTCGACGACGAGTACATCAGTTGGTGCCGGACCCTATGGTTTAGACGGTTCGAACACCGTAACCGTATGGGCGGAGGACGGGGCAGGGAATCTATCAGTTCAATCATCGTCTACATTCGTGTACCACGCGCCCCAGGGGCCGGCACACATTACTGTGGACAAGAGCATTCTGGAATTCGCCGCGGCTCCCGAGGGGATCTTACCTGACACGCAGTGGGTGACTATCGCCAACAGCGGTGGCGGGGCCCTTCGACTAACGATTCATGCGGACTCCAGTTGGATAACGGTGGGACCATACACGACCTGGTACACTAATTACGTTCGGTTGCCGTTGGTGATCAACACGACGAGCATGCCGGAGACAACGTATACAGCTTCAGTAACGATCGTTAGTGGCGCCGCAGACAACAGCCCGTTCGTCATTCCGATCAGTTACGTAGTCACGCGGAACTATCTGTCCGACGGATGTCTTGAGGATCCTCAGACAGTAGCTTCGGTGCAGCAAGCAGGTCAGCATTACCTTTATGCCGGAAGGCTCAAGATTAGCGCCGACAAGACGTGGTCCTGCGATGGGGGGCACAACTGCACGGCCCGCGGCCATGTCAATATTAACGGCATACTTGGGTTTGAGGGAGACCTGAGCGTCAATACGAGTAGCGGGAGAATTCGGGGAAATGGCGCAGTCACGGTGCTCAATCGGAATGGGAGCACGCTAGCGACGCTTTGGCAAGGTGAAATAGACTTTACGGCCCAGGACGTAATTCTCAAAGGGCTGATTGGGCCCGATCGGTATTCCCGACTCAAGATTGCCGGATTGCAGGTTGAACTGGGAGAGATCAGTCTGTTGCCTGACGGTGTTGGGATTGCCGGAAAGCTGGTGTTTCCGAATCTTGGGAAAACGAAGTTATCCATTACGAATATCCAGGTGACTCAGAGTTCAGGAATTCGTCTGGCGGGGGAATTTAGTCCTCCGCCGTTGAGCATCGGTGGGCTGACGCTGAAAGACATGCGCCTGTCATTCAATACGATAACCAATTCATTTGGAGGAAGCGTCAATGTTGAGGTTCCGAAACTGGTAACGGTAGGCGGTACTGTTGGCATAGTGAATGGGAGTCTCAATACCATCGGTCTCCAGGTCAATTTGAGCCAGGGGATACCGATTGATGCCACCGGACTGTCACTCTCTGGTGGTTCCGGCCTATTGGACCACATATCGGACGGCAAGGGGCTACTCATTTCGCTGACAGTAGACATCAAGGGAGTCTATTCAGTTGCCGGCTATGACGTTTTCAAATTCGATGATGTCGGTGTGACTGTCGAGCCACCCTCGAAGTTCTCCGTGGGCGGAAGCTTCAGAGTGTTCAATCTTCCGGTTGCCAGGGGTTCAGGCGTTTATGACAGAGGGGTTATTAATACATCGTTCAAAGTGAATCTTCTCAACGGTGTCTTTGACGGTGATTTCAATGCATCGCTTTCCAAGGGTCGCATATCGGGGAGTGCAACAGGCACATTAAAGACGCCCAGCAATCTTCCCTTGATACTCAAGCCGCTGCAAAACAAGAAGATCGCCAGCGCATCGGCGCAGTTTCAGAATGCAAACCTTTCAGGGGATATTCAGGGTTGTCTTTTCAGGAGGTGCGTAAAGGCAACTTGGAAGTTGGAGTATGCGGGAAATGGGGTAATAAAGTACTGTTTCCCATGCAACATTACGACGTTTACTCAGAAATTCATGCGAACGGCACCGCGCGATGGAGTGTATTATGCTTTCGACGTAGAGCCGGGTTCGGGCGAGATCTGGTTTTCGATTCGATCGGAAAGCGGGATAGCCCCCGGATATGAGTTGATCGATCCGAGCGGCCACAGTATTGATTCGTCGACCGCACAGTTCATCCGCTCAGACGAAGACAGCGCCGCCGTCTATATAGTCACGGCGCCGGCGGGGGGGACGTGGCAGATTCACGTTCGGGATTATGGCAGTGCAGTGCTTACGCCGGAGGCAATGCGGTTCCATGTTCAACCCCAAATCACCATTTTGGAGCCATCGGCTCCGACGAACTCGACGGTGATTCGCTGGATGGACTCCGATCCGGAGCGAAGCGCAGAGATCAATTTCTATTACGACTCAGACAACAGTAATTTCGACGGAAGCCCAATCACTGTAGAGCCCATAAGAAGCCACGATTCACTTGGTTCGTTGAGTTGGGATGTGTCGTCACTTTCTGCCGGCGACTATTACATCTATGCGGTGATTGCGGACAGTTTCTCTGCGCCGTATGCTGTCTATGCGCCAGGGATAGTGACCATTCCATCGTCCTCTGTTCCAACTCCTCCGCAGGGCTTTCAGGCGGTTCCAACTGACACATCCATCGTGTTGGGATGGAATCGGGTATCGGACTCGGTAATCGGATATGTAGTGCACTACTCGGAGGACACGTCCAGTTTGTCGCTTGAAAGTGTCATTGGCGTCGACGACACCGATCTGGTAGAGATTACGGCACTCAAACCAGGCCGCACCTACAAATTGGCGATCAGTGCACTTGATTCCATTGGAAATCAGAGTCAGCTTTCGAATTCTGTGATAGTACCGTTCAAGGTGGTCGGATCAAATAATCCGCCATGTATTACATCTCCGGCGCCAGGCACCAGGGCAATCGCGGGCAGACCTTACTATGCCGCTCTCTCGGCAGCTGACATGGACAATGACGTAATTTCGTTTGTGGCCGACTCTGTCCCGAGTGGAATGGGGGTGACGGCGAACAGCATCCAATGGACACCAGATACCTCACAGACAGGTCCGGTTGCGGTGCGGATTCTGGCCAGCGATGGTAACGGAGGCACGGACACACTGGAGTTCACGATTAACGTCATCGATGAAGCATCGCTGGTCGGCTCCATCGGTTTCAATCGAAGCCTCTATATTGGCAAGGACGAGCAAATGATCGTTTCGGTAGTTGATGTGGACAGAGACATGGATCTCGGTCACGTCGATTCAGTCATGGTTTCAGTTACAAGCACATCTGACGTCGCCGGATTCCCGATGTGGCTGCGCGAGACGAGCGCACACAGCGGTCAGTTCTCAGGCGACATTGGGTTTGACGTCTATGCATCGAACATGATGCAACACAAGATCAAGGTTCAATCGCCCGACACAGTATTTGTGCGCTATGTGGATACAGATCCAGCGATTGTGGTCTATGCCAGCGGTGCGTGGGAGAACGGCACCTGTTGTACCGGTACGACAGGAAACGTCAATTCTCAAGGTGGTGTGGACTTGGCAGACCTGAGTGCCCTGGTCAGTTATCTGACTGGTGGAGGGCTCTCTTTGACCTGCAATCCAGAAGCGAATGTAAACGGTTCAGGTGCCGTTGATCTCGCCGATTTGTCTGCATTGGTCAGCTACCTGACCGGTGGCGGGTATGTGCTGCCGAGCTGTCCGTGAGCCGATTTCATCAATGAGTTAGGAGAGAAGAGCGGCGCGATGCCGCTCTTCTCGTTTGTGCCCAACTTGTGCCCAATGCCTGTCGAAGGCGGTCTTTCGCTACGGACCTGCCCGCGGTTGTTGTACCACTGTTCAAGTTTGTCCTATCGTAATCTCCGCCAAGTTCGTTTGCATCTGGACTGGATCGGGAGCCGGTGGCGCGACATCGGCGAGAGTTTCCATGTACCGCCCTCTGAAGTCGTCGCTCACGGCCCGGTCGGGGATTAACCGGGGCGGAAGGATGTACGACTGACCCCGATCCGACCCCGTGTAGCGTGTTAAAAAGGTGCACACGGTCCTTTTTCTTTGTATCGTAATTGTAATGCAAGTAAATCGGGCACTATTGCGTTGGAATGAGAAAGGGATTTCACGAATGCATTGTGAAGGAAGAGACAGACTGACCGTGCTGAGAGTACGACACTTTGTACTACTAATGGCGGCACTGATAGTACTGGTACTGCCGGTGTCGGCCGCGGCGGTGAATATGCATGTCGTTTTTTCAGTGAACGGTGACACTACTAAGACTTCGATGGTCCAGGGAGACTCCCTGGCCTGGGGGACCGACTGCTCGATAGGAGCCAACCTGATCTGGCAGATCTGGTACGATGTCAACGGCAACGGCAGTATCGATGACCCTGGAGATCGGCTTGTGAAGACGTACTCGATTGTGGACGGTGATACGCTGTCCGATGGTCGGCCAGCCGACATCGATCCGGTGCCGGACGGCTGGTATTTCACCTGGCCGATACTTCTCGGTGTCGCGCCGGGGACATACCTATTCCGTGTGGATGATCTCAGCGCCAAGATGCAAGCGCAAAAGGCGATGGTTGTTACCGCACTGTCTTCGCCACCGAACAGCTTTGCCGGAAGACTGGTAGTACCGGGCCACCCGGCGCCAGACGCCGCGATGTTGCAGAACCGGTGGATCGAGGCTAATGCCCAGAACGAAGATCAGATGTGGAGCGCGATGACCGATGACTCCGGCAGGTTCACGATCAATGTTGGAAATAGCGGATCAGGGATGGGATTCACTATCGATCCGCCGGACATAGTCGGCTATGTCACGCCGGCGGAACAAGCAGTGACAGCCATCGGGCACCAGTCACTCGCGGATTTCGTCTATAGTACCGCGACCGACAGCATTTTTGGAACGGTGCTGGATAACAACGGGCTGACTCTTCCGATTTTCCCGATCATAACGGCAACGCAGCAGGGGGGCGGGTGGACTCGGACAGACGACGCGGTCGACGGAACCTATAAGTTCTACTTTACCACAGCCGAGCGAGGGGTCTGGTGGATTGGTGTATCCCCGCAATCAGTGATGCCGCAATACATGGTTCCGATCGGCCATGCCGTTGATAACAGCTCGGTTCACGGTATTCAGCACAATATCGTCTGTCCCAAAGCGGACAGCACCGTGTACATACGGGTGACTGAAAACGGCGGACTGCCGACCCACCACTACCGGGCTCAGGTAACGCAGGGTGTCACCGGTGACTATATGAGTGTTGTCACCGGGATCGGGGCGTCAAATACGGTTCCGGCGCCGGTATCACATGTGTGGGATACCGGATGGTACGCGATGATAATTCCGGGAGACTCTGCGTATCCGATCCCTCCGAACCTTGTTCTCGATGGAAGTTCTGAGCACAGTTTCCATCTGGGTGACACACTGACGTTTAACTTTGTATCCGGAAAAATGGTGCGGGACACGTTGACGGTCGATCCGGGTGACCCGACACCGACCTGGGACAGTGTTTGGGTTGGTCTGTGCACCATCGATGACTGCCTGAACGCCGCTATAGATCAGAACGGCGTGTTCACTGTTTTTGCTGACACTGGAGAATACTATCTCACTGCATATGTGCCAGGGTACCTTACCTCGCCGGAGAACTTCCCAGTTCACCTTCTTACTGATGTAACCAACGGGCTCGACTTTACGCTTAATTCGACTACCTGTCGAATCCATGGCTCGATAACCGGCGTGCCTCTGCCATTGGCAGCTCCGGCGATTGTATCCGCCTCGAGATCGAGCGGTAAATCGTATGTCCAGAATCGGCCGGTTAATCCGACGACCGGTACGTATGAACTGCCGGTATGCGACGGAAATTGGACGATCATCCCGCCGACCATCGCCGGGTTTGTCACGCCTTCGAATGCCAACATCACAATCGGTGAGCTGCCCGACAGCGCGCGGACGGTTGATTTCAATTATTCAGCGACTGATGTCGAGGATCGAAAGGACGACCTGCCGGAGGAATTTGCTCTGCTGCAGAACTACCCCAATCCGTTTAATCCGAGCACCGTGATCAGTTTCACGCTGCCGGTAGCAAGCAGCTACACGGTGACCATTATGAACATCACGGGACAGACGGTCGCGACGTTCTCGGGGAAAGCGGCAGCCGGAAGGGTGAGTGTGACATGGGATGCTGGACGGAATTCTTCGGGCGTCTACCTCTACCGATTGACGGCCGGTGACTATCTTGAGACCAAGAAGATGGTGCTGTTGAAGTAATTTCGAACTCGCCATCCTAAACGAGGTCCCGATGGAGAGGTGGGCTCCATCGGGACGTTTGATTGTCCCAGGACCGGGTTTGTCGTAGGGGTGCTGTCGACTGATGATGAGGAGGCATAGGTGATAGGGCGACTCGGCAAGTGGTGGAAAATATCGCCGTGAAGCGGGTGGACAACCGTTAACACGGCGTTGACTAATCGACCGGCATTGCATACTTTCTGACCATGTAATTCACTTCCGCTGACTACCGGGGAGTCATGGAACATCTCGCTTTATGTCGCTCAATATCGGGGGGAAGGGGCTGCGGCTCCATCCGACAATCTCTTATCACGGTCGATTTCGAAAAATGACAAACGGGGGGAGCAGGATGATGTTTGCGGCGCTAATCGTGGCGAGCGGTATTGCCTTAACCTCGGGTGCCGGTGGAGTTATCAACCATACATCGTACTGGATCTGGGCAGGAATCACGGCCGCCGATGCGCCGGCCAATTCGGAACTGTTTGTTCTGCAAGGAGAGTTTCGAACCGAACGGGGAAAGACCAGTTTCACGCGAGCGGGATTATATCCTTACCCGATCACCTGCAAGAGACTCTCTCTTGTGTATCGACTGCAGAAGGAGTTGCCTGACCCCGGAACCGTTGTAGACGCGTTTCGCACGCTCGTTGTGAAGTGGGGGCGGCACGGGGTTGTGGTTGCGGGTCTTCAAATTGATTTTGATTCCCCGACGGCGAAACTGGCGGCGTATGGTCACTTTATTGAAAAGGTCCGGACGCAGCTTTCTCGAGACTTCGAACTCAGCATAGCAGGGTTGGGGGACTGGGCGACCAACGGGGATACACCGGTCATGCAGGGGATTGCTTCCAACGCAGACGAAATCATTTTCCAGCTTTACCAGGGGCGGAGTCTGATAGACAATGTTGACTCGTATATCAGAGGACTTCAGAGATATCCGGAGCCGTTTCGAATAGGATTGCTTTCAGGATCGGATGTGCCAAATGGAGTTGAGGGATTGAAGGTGAATCCGCACTTTCTAGGGATTGTCTATTTCATTCAGAGGTCGCCATGAAGATCATCACGTGACTCAGTTTCATCGGTCTTGCTGTAATAGTTGTCGTCAATAGTGTGCCGGCTTGCAGTGACGGACCGGAGGCCTATTTTGCAACTCCAACGTACATTGATATCGACTATCATGTTTCTGATTGGTACGAGTATCCGTATGGCCCGAAGACCATGTTCAGTATGGTAGTCAGGGCGTATACTACTCTGGGAAGTACGCCGGCGAGCGCCAATGATAGTTCGGCGCGGGAGGTCAGTAGCCGAGAAGAGCCGGAGTGGTACGCTGCATACCTGCGGGGGGCGGAGCTGTTTGGAAACGCGGATTATCGGGGGGCACTGAAGACATTTGACAGTATTCGGACCGAACCATCAGGGGCGGTGATGGGGAAGGGGAATAGAGTCACGTCATGGGTTCGGGAAGCATCATGGTATATGGTGGCGCGGTGTAAACTTCGGTTGTCGCAGGAACAATACGATGGTTATTCGTCTTCAATCATGGTCGATCAGGCGATGCTTCATACAGCAGATACATCGTATCTGCAGTACGTACAGGAATATCCAAAGGGATTGTATGCGAACTCGGCGCGCAGTATTCGGAGGAAAGTGTATTTCCTCTCCGACCAGAAGATGCATTTGAATGATGCGCTCAGACAGGTTATGGGGGAGCAGTTTCCAGTAACGAGAGTGCCGGATACCAACCGGAGCGTGTACCAGGGGCTCATCATAGAATTTGAGAACTGCTTTCATGGGGAGATAGATATTGCTCATGATGTCCCAATCCTCACGGCGTATGCATGGCTGGGAGGGCAGGTCCCCTATCCGGGGGATATGAATGCTCTTGAGATGCGGAAGAAGGATTTTGCAGGGTATCCGGGGTTGTTTCGATTTGTGCGGGCGCTGGGGCTGTATCGGATGCTTCGGTACCAGGAACTCCTTCGGAAGACTCCGGCCGAGCCGCCGGAGAAGAACGTGATCTGGGTGAGTACGCAGCTACTTCGGGTGCGGGCACTGACGGCGACGGGAAATATGAAGCTGGCGCTGGCGGCGCTGGAAGAGATACACAAAGTGTGGTCGGGGGACGCACTCGATGTCGAATTCGGAACGCTGATGCTGAACCGGGGGCAAGGGCTTTGGCTGTTTAAGGAGAGGTCGCCAATTGTCAGCCAGAAGAACCTTCGGGCGTTCGCGACCCTTGGACTTACCGACAGGGAGTTGGAGAAGGGGATTGTCGACAGCAGCATACTTGGTGACAAACGGGATGTTCTGGTTGAGGAGTTGGCGAGGAGATACATTTTGACCGGTCGATTTGAGAAGTTGCACCGATTGCAGGAAAAGGAGCAGTTGACCGAGCTTTTGCCAGCGAGAGCAAGCGTGGCGATTCTCGCAACACAACCGCAGAATGTGGAGGCTATGGCAGATTTGGCCGAGTTTCTCTTCAGTGCTTTTGTTACGCCAAGCTCGTCACTTGAGGATTATAGAATCATATATTCGGTTGGATATGCATTTCGGGGGCTCCTACCTAACTGTGTGCCATGCGGCAAATTCGAAGAGCGCACTTCAGCATATACGACACCACTCTCACTTTTTCAAAAGGCAGCAACAATAGCGCGTCGGTCCAATCAGAGAAGTGAGTCGGAAGCCAAGGCTCTTCACTATATTGTGATGGCAGGCAAACCGGGGCACTGGATGGGACAGTGTACCTGGAACAGAAAAATCGGCACTGATTCCACTGAAATTCAGGGGAAGAGGGCGTTTCAGCGGTTGCACAGGCTGTACAAAGACTCGCCATGGACGGCGGCGACGCCCTACTACTACCGGTAACGGGAAGTTGAGCTCAATCAGGGCAGCAGGGATTACTCCGGTTCCGGGCGTTACAGGGGGGACGTACCCATGATTTGCAAGGGGCGTCAAGGCGGGCACCCCGTTTCCCGTTGACGTAACGTGGGCACGGCAGTATATTATACTGCGAGTGGGTAACTCACAGTTCCGCTCAACTTCCGGGAGGTTTAATGAACTCGGCCGTAATTGCGGCCCGCCACTTTTTACTAGCCATTTCATCGACGATCTTCATCATCACGACGGCGGTCCAGGCAGGCACCGTAGCTGACATTGACGGGAATGTCTATCAAACAGTGACCATTGGCACGCAAGTGTGGATGGCCCAGAATCTCAGGGTGACGCATTATCGGAACGGGGATGAGATTCCGAATGTGACGAATGGCGCAACCTGGGTAAGCCTCACAACGGGAGCGTACTGCAACTACGACAATGATATCAATAATGTCGCTGTATACGGCCGGCTGTACAACTGGTTCGCCGCGACCGACATCAGGAAGCTGGCTCCGGCCGGCTGGCACATACCTTCGGATTCCGATTGGCAAGTTCTGGTAACGTACCTTGGAGGAGGAGGGGTAGCCGGCGGAAAGATGAAGGAAACCGGGACCTCGCACTGGCAGAGCCCGAATACGGGAGCCACCAACGAGAGTGGTATTTCGGCGCTGCCGGGGGGCTACTGCCATTCTTTCCTTGGAACTTTCAACAGCAAAGGATTTGACGCCAATTTTTGGTCATCGACAGAGAGTTATAGTGGTTACGCCTGGCGCGAGGACTTGGATGCGGACAAAGCGAGCATCGATCGATACGCTCCGCAGGAGCAAAGCGGGTTTTCGCTTCGCTGCGTATGGGATGGCGGGCCAGATGGCGACAGCGATGGTGTTGGCGATGCCAGTGACAATTGTCCATCTATCTCAAATCCGACTCAGGTTGACTTCGATCAGGATGGCATCGGTGATGCATGTGACTCGTGTCCATCACTTCCGGGTCAGACTTGCTACAACATGACATGGCAAGCATCAAGCGGGAAATTGCCTGATGAGGCCTGTCCGGCATGGCTGGCTGTGGGAGTCGGCTTGAATTCAAGCATGGAGTTTGTCGGGGACACACTCCTGATCAATTCGGAAGCTGGATATGACAGCGACACGGTCTTTTATCTCCAGAGTGCACCAATGTGGCATTCTCCTTCGCGACTGAGTATCGAATTTCGGATGAAGTTTGTTTCCGGAACTCGGACAGAGACCGGAAACGCGGCGGCCGGAGTTCGGTTCGCTGTCAGTGACGACACGGCGAGTACGCTTTACATTGGGCAGGATGTTGCCTTCCTGAGTGACAGGTCCGGGAATCAGACGGACTCGGCCATATTCGATACGGATGGGAGTTTCCACACCTATCATGTCGTGGTCGATAGTGTGCGCAATATATTCGTCTACTGCGACGATACGCTGAGAATTACGGGGCAAATGGATGGCGGGTGGTGGCCGATGCTACCTGACGGTATCGAGTTTGGCGACATTGGCATGGGAGCGGCCGGTCAGTCCAAGTGGCTATATGTGAAGCATAATGCCTATGCGTTCGCCACCGACGCAGATCTCGACGGCGTTTGCGATTCATGCGATAACTGCCAGAGTCTCGCGAACCCGCTTCAGACGGATAGTGATGCAGATTACATAGGGGACGCCTGCGATTCCTACCCAGATCTCCCCGGAGAGGTTCCCTACAATGTCGTTTGGCAAGCCTCGAGCGGATGGCCTGGCGGGAACTGTCCATCATGGTCACTAATATCTTCGGGAGGTGGTCCAATCATCGGTCACGATACACTCGTGATTGCTCTGACCGGCGCCGAATCCGATACGGTGTTCTATTTCCAGAGCGCTCCCGACCTTACTGTGCCACCCTATATGAACATTGACTTCAGTATGCGGTATGGTACCGGAAGCAGGCTGGTGACTGCCGCTACCCCTGCGGCCGTCAGGTTTGCGGCCAACATGGACACGGCGAATTGTCTCTTCATTGGTCAGGATATCGCCTTTTTACTTAGCTCACCCGGAAATCAGGGGGACAGCGCCATATTCGACACCGATAGCAGGGCGCGCACTTATCATATCGTGGTCGATGGGGAACGCCGCATATGGGTGTATTGTGATGACACTTTGCGGCTCACCGGCCAGATGTTTGGTGGCTGGTCTGGATTGTGGGGGCCACGAATCGAATTTGGAGACGTGTCCGCACAGGCTAGAGGTACTGCCTCATGGTTGTCCTTCAAACATAACTGCTACGCATTCGCTACCGACGCGGACGCAGATGGAGTCAGAGATTCGTGCGATAACTGCATTGCCACCTACAATCCGTTGCAGGAAGATGCGGATGTGGATGGTGTGGGGGATGCGTGTGATCCGGATTTTGGAATCATCCACACGCTGGATACCGCATCGGTATTCTCATTGGTCCAGGCTGACATGGATGGGGACAACCGAGCAGATTTCGTTTTCACCGGTGGGGACCCTGGGGACAGCCTTTCGATAGCATTCGGCAAGGCAGACAACACGCTTGAGAACTCACGCGGCTATATAGTCTTTCCACAGGCGGCGATTGCGGTTGGGTATGTAAATTCGGACTCGCTACTTGATATCATCGCCCGCTCTACCACCCAGACCAAAGTTCTGTTGAACCTCGGCGGAAGGAATTTCAGTGTCTTGACCTTACCAATCGCGCAGTCCGGGTTTGAGCCATATGGAAGCGATGCGGTAACGGTCCCGGCGATCTCTACGGGATATTTCAACGGAGACAGTAAGCTGGATTTTGTCGCGACGCCCAATCTGGTAGCGTTCGGGAATGGAACGGGGTACTTTCCGACAACGGCAACTCTGCCGGCGACGGTCACATCGCTCGGAACAGCCGATCTCAATGGGGACTTCTCCGATGACGTGGTCACGGTAGTGGGGGATTCGATTCTGCTCTATCTCAATAGCGGTTCAGCCACGTTCACCCGTTCGGCAGCAACGGCTATAGCCGGGGCGTTCGATATTGCCACTATCATATCCGGATGTGATCTGTCGCGGGATGGAAAGGTTGACTGTGTCGTGTTAACCGGCAAGCAGGACAGCTTATCCTCGATGTCGCATGTTTCTGTTCTTCTGGGGAACGGCAGCGGGGGGATCCAGACACAGGACACCTTCTCGATCGCCGGATTGGTTCGCGCCGCAACTTTGAGCGATGTCGATCGCGACAAGAATCTTGACCTGACACTGGTAAACAGTGGAAACAACAGGCTTCTGGTGTATTTCGGGACCGGAGCGGGATCATTTGGCGACTCGGTCTCAGTTTCTCTGGCCGGCGGGCGACCGTTGGATGCTCTTGCCACCGGCGACCTGAACCGGGACGGCAACCCTGACTTTGTTTCAGGCGGTGATAGCACGGCGATAGTCACTGCCACTACAGACCTTCCCCAGTTACCGGTCCGTACTGAAGAGATGGTTGTGACCGGATATGGTGGTTTCAACGTCTCCGTTGTCAATCCACTTGGTTATGTCATTTCTCGCCAGCTTCAAACGGTGGCCGGTGCGGCGTGGTGGCAGCTGGATGTGAATGGTGACAATATTCGAGATGTACGCACATTTGACTATAATCTGCTCAACGGCGAATATCGTCTTGTCGTGAGCCCAACTCCTCTCGTCCCTCCGGGTGGGAACGTCACCATGGATATTCGAGTGGACGGATCCCAGAGCATTAGAGTGTTTAACAACTACTCCGGCGCCTTCGGCGCTGTCAATAGAGACGCCGCCTGGGCTCCGGACACCGGTCAAGCGGTCTTGACCTTCTATTACGCCGCGGAAACATCACCATCGATGTATCCCGTCAACGGAGTGAGAACGCAGACGACGCGCCAGCCGATGTTTACCTTTGGCAAACTTCTGGACACCACCACGGCGACACAATACCAGATTCAGATCGACAGGTACTTCGACTTGCGTGCGCCGATTTACAATGACTCCACCCTGGTGAAACCTCAGTACCTTCCTCCGATGCCTCTGGGGCAGGATTCCATATTCTACTGGCGGGTTCGGTGCAAGTCCGGAGGGGCGTGGTCGACCTGGAGTCGCACGATGGCTGCCAATATCGGCCAGGGGTGCTGTGTCGGCACCTCGGGTAACGTCAATGCGTCGGGTGGAGTAGACCTTGCGGATCTCAGCGCCCTGGTCAGCTATCTTACCGGTGGTGGGTACAGTCTGTCCTGCGCAGCGGAGGCGGACGTCAATGGCACGGGGGCGGTTGATCTCGCGGACCTGAGCGCCCTGGTCGCCTATCTGACCGGTGGCGGATATGTTCTGCCGGCCTGTCGGTGAGCCGTACGGTCTAGTCAGAATTACTCCGATCGCCGAAGAAATCTACTCGGAATCGGCCTTGGGCCGGGGCGGGAGAGGGTTCTATCGCGTCTGCCTCCTGGGCGACTCAATTAACGATATAGTAGCCCATGATCTATTTGAAAATTCACTCCTACCAGATATCTTACCGGGGTATAGGTCACTAACAGCGCAATCCTAAGAAGTCAAGGATACCGGCATGTTCCTTCCGGGAACCAGATTCGGCAAATTTGAGATTCTCGAGCAACTTGGCAGCGGCTCGATGGGTGTCGTTTACCGGGCCAATGATACGGCACTTGACCGAACTGTCGCTCTCAAGTTGATCCATGAAGACCTGGCGACCTCCGACAATTACCGCGGTCTGCTCACCTCAGAGGCCAAATCGGCTGCCAAAATCGACTCACCCAATGTCGTCCGCATTTGGGAGCACGGCCAAATAGACGACCAATTGTACATCTCCCTTGAATATGTTGATGGTCCTGACCTTCGCGCCGCATGCAAAACCATGTCCTATCGCCAGAAGCTTGATGCTGCCCGTCAGCTGGCTTCGGGAATAGAAGCCGCGCATAAACTGGGATTACTTCATCGCGATCTCAAGCCGGAGAACATAAAGATCACCACCGATTTCGTTCTCAAGATCATGGATTTCGGTCTAGCACGCCAGCTATCAGCGCACGATACCGAACTTGCCCTTCGTGTGCGGACAACGGGACTCCACACCGAGTGTGGTTTTGTGGGGACGATCTGTTATGCATCGCCTGAGCAGCTGAGCGGCGAACCGCTCACGCTTCGGTCCGATATCTTCAGTGCCGGGGTTATCCTGTATGAGCTGTTCACCGGTACACGGCCATTTGAGGGGGACTATCCGGCGAGGATAGTCTATTCCATTCTGAATGAAGAGCCCCCATCTCCACATGAGTTTTCCAGCGACTTACCGCTGTGGCTTGAGCAGATGATTTTGCAGGCGATCGCGAAGCGACCTGTAGATCGGCTGGAGAGCGCGTGCGAGATGTTTCGAGTCCTCAGCGGAGAGCATGAAGATCGCGCACTGTCAGAGGCAGGCGGAATCATCCGGGCACGGCAGACGGTAACGGTGATTGACCTTCGCAATCTATCCGACGACCCAAGCTGGGACTATTTCTCGCAGGGGTTCACCGAGGAGGTCATTCGTGAGATTGGCCGACGGACCGATCTGGTGATCTCAGCTCAGCCATCGGCGGTATATACGCGGAATCTTCAGGAGCTGGTGAATAAGTGCCGGTCGGACTTCATCATTACAGGTTCTCTTCTCAAAAGCGGGCAGAGAATCAGAATGAGCCTCAACGTATACAGGAGCCGGGGGCTGCATCAGGTGGCCGGTGAATCGTATGAATGCAGTGCCGAGGGTTTATTCGACATGTTACTCAACGCCGCAGTTGATATTGCCAGCAAGCTGGCGGCCGACACATCCTCGAAGGCGATCAATGTCGGAGATCCATTACAGATGGATGTGGGTGCTTATGAGTACTATCTGAAGGGACGAACATATTACCAGACAAGTAAACCGGAGGATTTGCAATTTGCCGAGATGATGTATCGGCGTGCACTTGAAATCGATCCCAGTCTGGCTTTGGCTCATGCCGGGCTTGCCGATGTCTATGCTTACCAGTACATGTTCTATTATGATCGCAGCCCGGAGAAGATCGCCGGCGCTCGAAAAGAAGCCATGCGGGCGCTCGAAATCAATCCGAATCTGGCCGAGGCCTATCGATCGCTGGGGCGGTGCAGCCAGTCAGTGGGGGATTTTGCGAACGCCGAACATAACTTTCGAAAGGCGATTGACTGCAATCCGAAGTTCGCTCTGGCTTATCGGGCGATGGCCTGGCTGGAGGAAGTTCGGGGGGATCACGACGAGTCGATGCGATGGGCACGAAAGGCTCTCGAGCTGTCACCTCTGGATCTTGAGACCCTCTTACTCATTGGTATTCTCTATATGGATACCCGGAAATATACGGCGGCCCTTTCGACACTTCAGCGGGCGGTGGAACTGGGGCCGGACTATGGTCGGGCGCATTACGAACTAGCGACCGTTTTTCTCAAGATCGGGGCATTTGACGAGGCCCTGGTCAATTTTGAGCAGGCATGTCGCTTCAAGGGGGACCCTAATGCTCACATTGAAGCCGGGTATATCTATTTGATGAAAGGGCGGTTTGAGGCGGCGAGAGAGCGGTTTCAGGCATCGCTGGAAGGCGGTTTCTTCACGTTTGTTGCCGCCTATTTTCTTGGCTTTCTCGAGCGGCTGGCAGGTAGGGAAGCGGAGTCCCGCCAATGGCTGGAGAAGTCCATCGAGCTGGGGGAGCAATGTGATCCATCGTCGGCGAGCAACTCGCATGTTCTGGGATATCGCGCACTGGCGCTGGCTGTGTTGGGGCGAGGGGGAGAGGCTGAGGGTGTCATAGCGGAACTTCGCGGGCGAAAGGAAATTGACGGCGAGAGTCTGTATTGTGTGGCTCGGGCGTTTGCGGTCATGAATAGAACAGAGGAAGCCCGGACGTACAGCAGGCTGGCCGTGGAAGCCCATGCCGGCCCCACGGAATCAGAATTGAAAGCCGACCCGCACTTTGTGGTGCAGGTGTAACGTAACTCATCGGATCAAATTGTCGGGAAGCCGAGCGACTGGACCGGGCCGTTCTCAGGTGACCGAATCTCAAGCCGAAACGGACCGATCCTAATTTCATCACCGAATCGTATACACGATTTGGCCAGGATGGCGCGCCCATTCACAGTCGTGCCATTCTTGCTCCCCAAATCTTCGATAGCAATCTGGTCACTGGTCCATAGAATTCGCGCATGGGCCTGCGACACTTTGGCGTCCGGCAAGGGAATTGAATTTTCGGGACTCCGTCCGAGAGAAATGTCAGGCGCATTGAGCGGATGCGTGGCAAGCAGGTAACCGTCTTCGTTCGAAACGGCCAGTACCCCCCACTCAATCCCACTTTGGAGAGGTTTTCCTCTCAGCAAGTGAACCATCTGTCCCTGATCAGATCTGAGTTTGTCGATCTCGACCAGAATGCGGTCAAATTTTTCACCGGCAAAAGTGCGAAGTTCTCGCTGCAGTTGGATGGCATCGTTCTGCTTCTGGACTATTTCGGGGAGGCTGTCCAGTCTGGCACGCACATCCTTGAGCGAGTCCTCGAGTCCCTTAAGCATTTCATGAGTAACGATGGCCCTTACTTTTTCATTTCTCTTGAGACCAAGTTCTCTAAAGGCGTAGATGAAGGCGGGCGGGAAGCCTTTGCGTACAAATTCCGCGAATTCATAGGGAATACTACCGCACATCGAGAGCAATCTGTCGGTTAGCTGGGCGGTATCATCGAACCTGATGCCGGCGGCCATCTGGACATCATCACCGCTTGTGGACAGGAAGAGGTTTTGCCCCTGTGAGTCAAGTAGGGCGAGCGCCTTCCTGGCACTTTCCCAGTTGGCCTGATTGGGAGAAGTGGTCAGATACTGCTCTTTCAGAATTCTCAGTGTTACGCCGAATGATTCCAGGAGGCATTTGCGGATATCGTGGTTTTGCAGAAGGCGTTTACTGATTCTGTTCTTGGCGGACTCGTACAGCTCTACGCCGGCAACGTGGGCGGCAGAACTCAGCGCAAGGCCGGCGAAATAGGCTAGTTCAAGGCAAGGTAATTCCGTCATGGTATCGCTCCAGATGGCTAAGCAGGACTTCGCACAACCGGCTAAACTACTAAAATGTACTACGTTAGCGATGTTTGGGCAATATGAAAAGTGTGGGGGAGGGGGGAGCGTCTGGCCGCCGGGTTCGGGGGCGGATGGGACCTGGCCCAGATGCCCGGAGGACGTGGGTGTGCCTTTCTCATAGCGAAAAGAGGCTTGATTGTGTATATTGAGGTCGACATTTGGCCGATACGGCCGATGCAAGCTTTTCGGGAGGTTCGATGAGACCGATTGCCATTTCGACTTTCCTGTTGCTCAGCCTTTGCATATTTGGAACTGCCTTCACTTCCAATCCTCCGAGCTTGAGCACAACTCCGTCAAAAGAAGACCCGTTCAAATCTGTGCTACCGTTCGGCGTTGGCTCGGCAGCCAACTCGCAGCAGGAGAAGGACATTCTCGTCACGCAGAAGCCGGTAGTGTCGGTTTCGCCAAAGATGCCGGACCTTAGCTGCACAACTCAGGATGTGGGTGTACAATTCAGAGAGCCAGGCCAGGGGGGCGATAAACTTGCCTCGGCATTTGTCATTTCATCTCTGCCCTTTAGCGACGCGGGGACTACCGTTGGGTATGCCAATGACTATGATGTGACATGTACCCAGTCGTCGACCTCTCCAGATGTCGTATATTCATTCACGCCGTCATCGAATATGGACGTGACCATTGCGTTATGTAATTCGAGTTACGACACAAAGCTGTACGTTTTCAGGAACAACATTTCAAATGTCGTTGGTTGTAACGACGATATATGCGGGTCTGACGGATACAAGTCTCGTATTTCAGGGCTTTCTCTTCTGGCTGGGGAGACATATTACATTGTTGTCGATGGTTGGAATGGAGCTTCGGGCTCCTATAGTATCACGGTTGACTGGGGTGGCTCGTGCCCGATTGTCCCACCGGAGGGAGCCGTTTCAGAAGGCGAGGCGGATTGTGCATATCCGGATGTTACCAATGGAGGTTGCAATTACACGCCGTATGAATTCACCGTAATTCACTGTGGAGACACGGTCTGGGGGACGGCAGGAACTTTTACCGTCGGGTCGACGAATTATCGTGATCTTGATTGGTACCAAATCACTGTCTCAGAAAGAACTTGCTTAACTTTCGGCATGACCTCTGAGCAGCCGATGTTATTCGGCTTCGTCCACACGTTACCGCGAGGTGTGGCCGATTGTGCTCTCTCCACAAACCAAATTAGCCCGTTGGGGTTATCAAACTGCGGCGTAAGCTCGACTACTGATTTCGTTGACCCTGGGACTTATTGGCTCATTGTCTGTCCAGTCTCGGGCTCAGTGACGCCGTGTGATGCCAAGTATGTCGCGTGGGTAACCTGCTCTGATCCGAATACAGCTCAATTCTCCTTTGGCCCGACGGTATACTACGAAGTCGGAATTAGTCCCATTGCGCTAACGTCACTGCAAGCCGATGCAGACAGTCTGCAAGACCTGATGGTCTGCGATCTGAATGCAGAGAAGTATTATCTGCTGATCAACGCGGGTGGCGGAGACTTCGAGCCGGCAGCGCCCTACTCAATAGCGATTCGTCCGTCCGGGGGGGCAGTAGCTTCGGACTTTGACAGCGATGGAGCCCAGGACTTGGCCTTTCCCGGATGGAGTGGGACAACGATCCTGAGGAACACAAATGGGCAATTTGTGGCCTGGAGACAAATCGCTGGGCCATTTGAAGGTCCGATCATTTCAGACGACTTGAATCGTGACGGTCGTCCAGACATGATAACCGGCGAAGCATCGTACGGTGTACATGTCTTGCTCAACAATGGGAATGGCAACTTCTCGATCCAGGAATACCTTGATGGCTATACGCACCCTACTTCCATGGTGACAGGCGACTTCGACTCGGACGGAGATAAGGACATCGCCACGGCCTGTTACAATGGAACCGTCCTTTACCTTCTCTTCAATAATGGCTCCGGTGCCTTTTCGACGATTCACACTGTCGCCTTACCAGTCACTTCCGGTGATGGTTACCTGACTGTTTGTGACCTTAACCGCGATGGAATTTCAGATTTGGTCCTGGGGATTGGTACTGGTGAGTTGGTTCTCTTCACTAATGACGGTACCGGCCAATTCCAGAGCGCGCATTACAATCTTGGGTTGGGTCAGATCTGTAATATAGTCGCTTGCGATTTGGACAGAGACGGAGACCCGGAACTGGCGACAATTGCGTCTGACCGAACATCGGTGACAATACTGGATCAGCTAACAGACCTCACCTTCGCCATTGTTAAGGCGCTGCCTGTCGGGCATTCCCCGTACCGGATCATTGCTTCAGACCTGGACGGGGACGGAGATAGTGATCTTGCCACCGCCAATCTCGGATCAGCCAATATCTCCGTAATGATAAACCAGGCCGGGTGTCCCGATGGTGATGACGACGGCTTCACCGATTGTACCGATAATTGTCCGACAATTCCGAACGAGGACCAAGCTGATCGGGACAAAGATGGGGTGGGAGATGCCTGCGACCCACTCACCGTTGCGTTTGATATCTCAATTTCCATTGGCCCAGCTCCGTTAGCTGTCCAGTTCACTGACCGAACTGTTTCCCAAGAGGACATCATCAGCCGGCACTGGAGCTTTCGTGACGGGCATGAAAGCTGGGATGTGAATCCCGCCCATCTGTACGAGACGTGCGGCAACTATAGTCCACGTCTTACGGTGACGACAGCATCCTATATCGACAGTTCGGCCGCAGGTACTCAAATACGCGCTTTGTGCGGGCCTGATCTGCCGCTGGCCTATGATACGGTTGCAGCGTACTCGATAGAACACACTATCGACTATGTTGATAATGACAACTGGGCGGACCTCATTTATTCCACTTCGGACACCGTGTACATCAGATTCGGAGATCAGATGGGCAGTTTTGGGCCAGCAGTCGGGATTTCCGCAAAGGCAGGCGACTGGTTTGAAGTGGCCCTTTTGACGGCAGATTCTCTGCCTGATATTGTGACGATTGGCGGGGAATCGCTGTTTGTTCTGGTCAACCTGGGGAATCGCCAGTTCGACAAGAGAGTCTGGGGGCTTCCATCTCCGCAGCAATTGCCCCGCTGCAAGGTTGGCTTATTCAATGACGATCGCTTCCCGGACATCCTCATCAGCGACTACAATAGGAAGAGTTACATTTATTGGGGCGATGGCGCGGGCAATATTTCCGGCAGTGCACAGTTATCGTTCACGGCTTACAACGAAGTTCGCGACATGAACAACGATGGCAAGGACGACATTCTGGCGCTGCGCTATGGCGTCTATCTGAATCAAGGCTCCGGGGTTTTTGCCTATTTCGGGCCAATACCATTTCCGACCGTCTGGGAAATGGATTTTGTACGCGGCGAAGGGTCAATTGACTTTGACAATGACGGCAATCAGGATGCTGCCGTTTGGGGTTACTCAGCCGGGGGAGTTAGCGGCGATACGGCCATAATCAATATTGCATTTGGCGACGGCATGGGGGCATTTCCGCGTGAACAGGCCCTGGTAGTTGCCGGAGATGGGAGCGGGATTCTCAGCATCAACCAGATTACCGCTTCTGACATTGACCGTGATGGTGACCTGGACATTATTTTGACCAACAGTCAGCTGCGCTTGCTCCAGATCTTCGCCGGAGACGGTCACGGCAATTTTAGCGGACCACTTGAGATCTCATTGCAGTTGTACACTGCGCCCGGCAATGTTGCCTCGGGTGATTTCAACAGAGACGGAAATCCAGACCTTGCAATTCAAATTGCCGAAGGGATGCTGCTGTTAACCAGTCTGCTGACGCCACAGTCGGTATTGGTACCGGAGATGGTGACATCGACTTCGGGTGGAGCCAATATTAGAGTTACCAATCCGTTTGGTTATGCAATTTCCTGTGACTACCAGACGGTAGCCGGAGCACGGTATCGTATCTTTGCGGAGAACAGCGGGCTGTCGAATAAGGCAAGGAGTTTTGACTACAATCTGGTTTATGGGGAATACAGAATAATTCTTCTTCCGCCCAAAGGGGGCGGATCTGATGGTCCGTATACGATGGATATTCGCGTTGATGGATCACAGAGCATCAGGATCTTCCAGGACTACTGGATAAATCAGCCCGGAACAGCCGCCAGTGATGGATTCAGGACAGGTAGTGATAGCATAGTCGTCTATTACACTATGGAACAGACGCCATCCATGTCGCCTCCCAATGGTGTCAAGACCGCGACGCAGCGCCCGACATTCGGATGGGCGAAGCTCATGGATACAGTAGCGTCCACCAATTACACTTTTCAATTGGACAGATTCTATGATTTCCGAGCGCCGATGTATAACGATTCCACATTAGCCGTTGCCCGTTTCACACCTGCGGTGAATTTGGCTGCGGATTCCGTCTTTTACTGGCGAGTGCGCAGCAAGATCGGAGGCGTCTGGTCAGGCTGGAGTCGGACGATGGCAGCATACATTGGCGGACCCTGTTGCACGGGCACCACAGGCAATGTCAACGGCAGCGGCGGTGTCGACTTGGCCGATCTCAGCGCGTTGGTCAGTTTCCTTACCGGGGGTGGATTTGTCTCTCCGTGTGCCTCGGAAGCAAACGTGAATGCCATGGGCGGAGTCGACCTGGCTGACCTCTCGGCTCTGGTCGCCTATCTCACCGGCGGCGGGTATGTGCTGCCGAGTTGTCCGTAGGGAGCGCAAAGGTGCGCAGGCAGGGCATCCTTCGACTACGCTCAGGATGACGGCTATCGACTTCTTCAGGGCAACGTGTCCGTGCCGGTGAAGCAACGGTCAGAATTGTGTTTGCACCGCCGGGAGAGCTACGCTACTTTGGGCAAGTATGTGGATCGACACCAACCAGCTTTCTTCTCCAGTAACGCCTTTACCCTGACCAGATGCCAATCGACTTTTCAGTCTTCTCACGCAAGGAGCTTCAGGTCATCAGGCGTTTGACTAGCGCTCCGCGAGTGCAGGACTTTGTCACCGATATCACCTACAACAAATCGGACCGGATCTCAATAGCGGATGTCCTTCGCAAGCGGAGGGGAGACTGTCTTGAAGCGGCCGCATTTGCAAGTATCGTACTCACGTATCACGCCATCCCGAATTTCATCATGGATTTGTCGTCGGTGCGGGACGAAGACCATGTGCTGTGCGTATTCAGGCAGGGGCGGAGATTCGGATCGATAGGACAGAGCAAGTTTCTCGGGCTGCGATATCGAAATCCGGTGTATGCGAATGTCCGGGAACTGGCAATCAGTTACTTTGAGAGCTACTACAATTTCTACGGTGAGTACACGCTTCGAGCTTTCTCCAAGCCTTTAACACTTCAGAGTCTGACCGGTGAGCAGTTGACCAGTTCGGAGTTCATGCATGAGCTTGAAGACCGGTTGTGCACAATAGCACACGTGCGACTGGTTCCCGAGGATATCCGGTTGCCGCGGGTTTCACCGACCAAGTTCAGGCAGGAGGTCATGATTATTCCGAAGGGAACCCGGATTGGGAAGCGGTACCGACGAATCTAGAGAGAACCAGAAGAGCCACTCCAGCACTACTGGGGTGGCTCTTTTTTCTTTGGTCTCTAGCGGAGAGCAGGTCAGAGGCAAAGTTTACAGATCGGATAGCCGGTCGTCAGATAGGCGACAAGAAGAGAAAGATCGGCCAGATCGACAATACCGAAGCAATTCGTATTCGCCGATGCCAGCGGCGTTGGAACCGGCGCGGCGGTGGTCAAGTAGGACACGAGCCAGGAGAGATCGGCCAGGTCGATGCGGTTGTCGCCATTAATATCGCCGACATACCGGCAGACTTTGACCCAGGCATTTTCGACCAACAGCGGCATGGCCTGGTTGCTTGAGTCGCGCAGCTTATAGGAAGCGATAGCGATATCGGATTGTCCGAATCCGACCGTTTTGTATCTGACGGTCGCGATAGTGCCGGGGCCGGCTTTCATTTTGCCGTCGCCGATCACGGCGAAATCGAGGGTCAGGCGGCTTTTGTCCGGACTGAGATAGCGGTAGAAGAAGGTGGAGTCGGCGTTATTCACGAACAGCGACCCCATGGTAATGTGAGCGGTGTCAGCGAAGATCACGGCCGATGTAACATCGAGGTCAAGCTGAAGGGCTTTGACGTTTGTGAGGTTGGCATCGGCAACAATACTAATCGTGACAAACGTGTCTCGCTGTGAATATGATGTATCCGGGATGAGCGTAATCTTGCCGGTTTGGCCAGAGGCTGTGACGGCAAGTCCTCCCAATAGAAAAATCGACAGCAATAGTCGTCTCATAATATCGTCCTTACGGGCAAAGGTTGCATGGCCGGGGGGCTCCGGACGTGAGGTAACTGACCATGGAGGAGAGGTCGGCGAGATCCACTCGTCCCGTGCAGTTCCAATCACCGGCAAGGGTGATCGGCTTCAATTCCACTCCGGCGCCGGTGAGGTACGCGACGAGCGTACTCAGGTCGGCCAGATCGATAAACTTATTCCCGGTAACATCTCCAACCATCACGAATCCCGGAGGGAGCGGACAAACCCACACCTGACCATCGGTCTGCTGTGTCAGCACCGGTTGGAGAAGGGTATCCTGCACGAGCAGGAATCGGAAATAGAGGTAGGTTGCTCCGTAATGGAGCGCCGTGAATTTGAGTCGGGCGATATTCGCATATCCGTTGATATGCAGGGACCGCCCGAGGTAATACGACGAGAGATCGACATACCAGGAGTTGGCATGAAGTGAAGAATCGTACGTGACCGTGTCCTTCCAGAAGAAGAAGTTCATTCCGGCCGAATCCCACGAGCTTGTCTTTGAAATGTTGTCCAGCCGCAGGATGGTGGTGTCAAAGACCAGGTGGACATTGTAGCCGTGCACGAGTGCGGCACCGCTGTCCAGAGCCAGTTGGACGATGACACTGTCTCCAACGGTAGCGACAATTTTCTGGAGCGGCTCGAAAAGGACCTGTTTCTTGCCCGCACCGCGAGCAGTCGGTGCGAGGGCCGCAGCCGCAAAGATGGTCAGAAGTATGACGAGTTGTCTGAACTGTTTCATGTCACATCATCTCTCATTGCGAAGAGAGGGGCGACCGGGTGGCCACTCCCTCTCTCCTCATTATTGCTACTTCATCAGAAGCATTTTCCGTGTTGACGAATAGTCATTGACCGTGAGTCGATAGAGGTAGATACCGGACGAGACGGCATGACCGGCGTCGTCCTTGCTGTTCCACTCAACGGTGTGGCTGCCTGCCTGCTGGAAGGCATCGACAATCACGGCTACCCGCCGACCGAGGAGATTGAAGATCTCCAACCGGGCGTATCCGGCCACAGGAAGGTCATAGGAGATCTGCGTGGTCGGGTTGAACGGGTTAGGATAGTTCTGGCCGAGGGCATACTGGCCGGGAATCATCTCAGCAGCCGGCGAACTGACGGTGACCGCCAGAGCGCTGTTTTCGCCATTGCGAAGGTCTGCTTCGACAATCTGCGCTTTGTCGGCGTTGGTCACCGTCAAGGTAGCCAGTTCACCCGAACCGCCGATGGTTTTGCCGGTACCGAGGATCGCGGCGTCGATAGTGACGCGATGACCCTGTGTGATGACCTTGGCGAAGACGGGGTCGACGCCATTGGTCAACGAGGGTGAGATCTGGGCATTCTGGAGCAGTGCGCCCTCACCGAGGTCGATGACTGCCCGGAGCGCCTTCAGATCGCCCGGATTATTGACAAGATTCAGGTGGTAGGTGGTAACGCCATTGGCGACTGTAGGAGTGAGTGCCAGCGTGAGGCTACCATTGACTGACTGATCGGCAAAGATCGGAACGGTTTTCGCGATCGGGCTGACAGCATCGAAGTTGATGGCGAAAATCACCAGATCTTCGAACTGCACGGAGTCATCGGGCAGAGGAATTCCTTTGGGACTTCCACCGACCGCGGGTCCGAAGTCAGCATAGGCGCTGAAAGCGGGATCACCCTGTTTGGTTCCGTAGGCGACCGAGAAGAGAGCCAGATCCTGTACATAGACGTTTCCATCGTACGCCGTCGGGCTGAAGGTATTATCAGTGAGATCTCCCAACCAATAGGAGGTGGAACGTCCCTGAGCCGAGACGGCCGAAACGGAGTAGTTACCGGCGGCGTCGTAGGCAAAGGCGGCATAGTAATAGATGTCACGCGTCGCGTTGGAAAGGCCGGAGACATCTTTGTGCGCTACAGCTGCGTTTGCCGTGGCGGCACTGTCAAGGACGTTGGTCCCGATTGTCTGGTTGGCCGGATAGGCCGGCGCAGCGGTCGGGGTCGGCTGAGAGCCGAAATTGGGATAATCCGTCCACGGTACGCGCTGAATCCGAACGCCGACAACATCGCTGCTGACCGAGTTGGTCCAGGTCAGTTTGACGTTATTGTGGCCGGGTTTAGCAACGAAGTTGGTGGGCGGAGCCGGCGCCTGGGTGTCTTTGGTAAAGCACCAGGTGGTCGTACAGGAATCCGCGTTTCCACGCGTATTCTGATCGATCACTTTGAACCGGAGGCAATGACTGCCATCGGTCAAGGCACCAAATCCCGGAATGGTCCAGGCGGCGTTACTATAGGTCGTTCCCGAAAGACCTGTGGCGATTGCGCTCCATGTCGGGGAACAGCCATCGATCTGGTAGTAGACAGCCGACAGATCGCAGTTGTCCGCGGCGGAGAGATTGAGCGATGGCGATGTAATATAGAAGCCACCGGGGGCGGGAGAATTGACCACAATGGTCGGGTCAATGCAGTCGGACTTGAAGGTCGACGGTAGTGCCAGCGGAACGGTGATAGCACTATTCGAATTGTCGCGCAGGTCGCGATAGATCATGGCGATCTGTGACGGACTGCAGACCGAACTACCGTTCATCGTGACGGTGAACAGATCGGCTGGTCCGTTGAGCGAACCGGTCAGCACGCCAAGGTTGATTTTGAGCGTGTCTTTCTGGCCGGCAGCGTTAGCGGTTTGCGTATGGGTCAGGAAGAAATTCCCTGAGGCCGGTGCAATGCTCACCACACCCAGTTCGGCCGGGAATTCAAAGCGAAGATCTGCGGCATCGAGGTTCTGGACGATATCTCCGACACTGACGGTGAAGGTGAAATTCCCGCCGCAGAGATAGAGAATGTTCTCCGGTGTCATATTGAGGCCGCAGTCGGAGCCGGGAGCGAGATCCTGGTTTCCGCCGCCACCGCCGATGGCATACGGGCCGGTACCGGAGTAGTCGCTCCAGCAGTTGGCGTTGTAATAGTTGGCGGCGGTGTTATCGAGGGCGTTGACGATGTTGCCAAAAGCGTTGTTCTGCACATTAAGTGCAGCGCCGGCGTTCTCGAGACCCTCGCCGTTGCCAAGGTACTTATTGCCGTTGAGCGCCACAGCAGTGTTAAACCCTTCGAGTTCCTCGGAATAGAACCCGTAGTCGGCGTTCTTCAGTGTATTGCCATTGAAGGTGGCACGGGCATCAGCTGCATAGTACCAGGCAGCCTGACCGGTAGTCACCATTGAAGCGACAGAACCGGCTTTGTGCTGGGCGTCAACGGTGTTACCGGCAAAGATAGCCGAACCGGTGGCGTTGGCGCTTCCCCAGACAAACAGACCGACATCGAAATTGGTCACGCTGTTGTTTTCGACAACCGGTATGAGATAGGGGAAGAAGACCCAGAAACCATAGCCATTGGTCAGTGAGTTGAAGGCGACGTTTCCACGAATGGTATCCGCGGAGCCGCCATACCCACCATTGTTGTCGGTGTGGACCGCACTCCCTGAATAGGAAATCGTGTTATTCAGATACTTAGTTCCGGTGGACCAGTTGGATGAGATGGCGTCGCCGCAATACGAGACCGTATTGTTGGCGAAGATACCGGAACCACCGAAATTGAACATACCAATGGAGGCGCCTTCGGCCTGCACATTGGTCACAATATTGTCGTGGAAATTGAACGATCCACCGCTTGATGCATAGATCCCGCGCAGATAGATGTTCTTGATCGTCACATCATGGACGGTCAGATTCGTGAAGACGCCCATCGGGTGATTGGTAATAACACCGTTACGGGCATCGAGATTGGCTCCTCCGACATTATAGGCGCTGGTAAGAGCAGGGTTGTCACCATCAAGGGTGAACCCGGAGATAGTGACGTTATTAGCCTGGATCAGCATGATCGTGCTGTGTCCGGGAGGTAAGGAGGAACCGGTTGCTGTATTTGGTCCCGAGATTGCGGGAATGACGGTACAGGTAGCCTGTCCGGCACCGTCGAGCGATACACTCTTAGTGACGATGACGTTCTCAACGTAGGTTCCGGATTCCACCAGGACCTGTCCGCCGGCTGAGACGCCGTTGATTCCATTCTGAATCGTCTTGAACGCATCGTAGCCGAATACGTAGCTGGTGCTATGGGCAGTGTTATAG
>JBATNE010000202.1:0-7938 GCA_049290195.1 Candidatus Zixiibacteriota bacterium | reverse complement strand
GATTAGAAGACCGACAACGAGATTCCCCGAATAAACATGCCCCAAACCCGGCAAGGCTAACGACAATAGCCCCGCCACCCATGGCCGCCGTACCTTTGTTCCATCCGGTACCGCGGCAAAATGATCCACCGTTTCCATCCCAACCCCAATTCAGAATCGAATTACACGCCGTGCACTTTCTTCTCCAGATACTCGAAGATACCCGTGGCTGTCATTCGTGTCTGCTCCATCGTGTCTCTATCCCGCACCGTCATGGTGTGGTTCGAAAGCGATTCTCCGTCAATCGTAATACAGTACGGACATCCCGCTTCATCCATTCGCGCGTACCGACGTCCCACCGCACCGGAATCATCATAGAACACTTTGAATTTCCGCTTCAAGTCGTGGAACAGCTTCTCGGCATACTCCGGCATCCCCTCTTTGTTCACCAGGGGGAATATCGCAGCCTTGATCGGCGCGATTCTCGGCGAAAGCCGCAGAAACACCCGCATCTCCCCTTTGATTTCCACTTCGTCATACGCATCGACCAATGTCGTCAACAACGTCCGGTCGCATCCTGCCGATGTTTCAATAATATACGGCACAAACTTCTCCGTGAACCGCTCATCGAAATACCGCAAATCCTTCCCGGTCGCCGCCATATGCCGTCCCAGATCGAAATCGGTCCGGTTGTGGACACCCTCGAGTTCCTGCCACCCGAACGGATATTCATATTCGATATCGTACGCCGCCTTGGCGTAATGCGCCAATTCCTTTTCGTCGTGCTTGTGCCACCGAAGCTTGTCCATCTTGATCCCCAGCGCCTCGTACCACAACCACCGCTGTTCCCGCCAGTGTTCGAACCACTGGTCATCCTCGGTCGGGTGAATAAAGAACTGCATTTCCATTTGCTCAAATTCCCGCGTCCGGAAAATAAAATTCCCCGGCGTAATCTCGTTACGAAACGCCTTGCCGATCTGCGCAATACCGAACGGAATCTTCTGCCGCGAAGAATTCTTCACATTGAGGAAATTGACATAGATCCCCTGCGCCGTCTCCGGCCGCATGTACACGATCGCCGACTCATCTTCCACCGGCCCCATAAACGTCTTGAACATTAGGTTGAACTTCCGCGCCTCGGTCAATTCTCCGCCGCATTCCAGCGGTGATTTCGATGGTTTCAGCGGACATCTCGACTCCGCCAGCTTATCCGCCCGGAACCGTGCCTTGCACTTCTTGCAATCCACCATCGGGTCGGTGAATTCCGCCACGTGTCCCGATGTCACCCACACCTGCGGGTGCATCAAGATCGCCGCGTCGAGCCCTTCGATATCATCCCGTCGGCTCGTCATCGCCTCCCACCAGAAATTCTTGATATTCCGCTTCAGTTCCGATCCAAGCGGACCGTAATCCCAGCAGGAATTCAACCCGCCGTAGATTTCCGAAGACTGAAACACATATCCCCGCCGTTTACACAGCGAGACGATCTTTTCCATCGTGTCATTGGTAGGTTTTCCGCTCATGATTATCCTTTGTCGGGCGCCAGGTGGCTGTTTTTCAGTTTGTCCAGAAACTCCAGCGATTTCAGATCCGATTTCATCCCGGACTGATAGGTCAGAAACGCCGTCAACAGGTCCACCATACTCTGGGCCTGCGCAAATCCAAGCTGTGTCGCCGAAGCTTCTTCCAGGGATGCGGTCTGAAGCCTTGTCAGCGCCTCAAACGTCTCCCGGGAAACCCAAATATAACGTTCTCCGTCGTCGGCACAAGCCTGACAGACCATTCCCCCCCGCTGGGCCGAAAACGGTATTTCCGCCCCCGAGACCCATTTTTCCTCAATATCCGACCCGCAGGCCACGCAATATGACAGACTCGGGTGGTACCCGAGGTGCGACAACAGCCGCAAAAAGAACGTCACGAACAATGACGGCAATCCCCGCTTGTCCGCTTTATCGATCAATTCCAGATAGCTCAGAAAATAGGTGAATAGCCCCTGCTGGGACTCCTCTTCCGGGAGCAAAAGGTACAGGAGCTCGCACGCCGCCGACCCATATGCCAGCCGCCCGAGCGTCCCATCCGCCTGAAATTCAAATGTCCGGATTAATTCCGCGTCCGAGATATACCCCCGCGCCTCCCGGTCTGACTTGTAGAAAGTCAGTTCCAACACCGCGAATGGGATGAGCCGCCCCCGTTTGGACTTGATCGATCGTCCTCCCCGGTCGACAATCGCAAGTTTCCCATATTCCCGTGTGAAAAAGACCACTGTCCGGGACGATTCCGCCCAGTTAAACGCCTTGAGCAACACCCCTTCTGACTTAGCTAACGCCACTTTGCCCCCGTTTCGTCAGACTGAGCGAAATGGTAGGGCACGTCCCCTGTTCGAGACGAGCCTCGCGAGTCGCTGAATCCCGCCTTCTGGCGGGATGGACGTGCCACAAGCTCAAGCGGCACGAGACCGGAAACTCGTGCCCTACCACTGAGACGTGTGGCAAATGTAGGTCGGGCTGAAATTCGCCCTCGGCGAATTGAAACCCGACACCGGGCACCCTCGGCGCGCCGTAGGTCGGTCCCGCTTCGGGCCCGACATCGCTCTTCGTCACGGGCGAGCCTCCCAACCCTGTCATCCTGAGCGAAATGGTAGGGCACGTCCCCTGTTCGAGACGAGCCTCGCGAGTCGCTGAATCCCGCCTTCTGGCGGGATGGACGTGCCACAAGCTCAAACGGCACGAGTGCGGAGACTCGTGCCCTACCAACGGACTTGTGCTCGTATGAATTACTTCGTCTTGGCGCCATATTCGTTACCGACCACGGTAACGATATATCGTCTCGTTCGGATGCGCCATATGGTATTTGGTGCGGGCGATGTATTCTATATAGGTGGAGTCGGTCTTGAGCTGATCACGTTCCCGGCTGGCGTCGATCAGCATGGCGAGCTGCCTGCGGTTGGCGGTCTCGAGCCCTTTGCGTTCGAGTTCGAGCCGGACGATTCTGGGCACCCCGTAGTCGCCGGACACGAAAGAGTACGCGAAGAACACCCCTATTATGGCGAAGCCTATAAAGAAGATTCTTCTTCGGACCCTGGCGGAGTCATCGGACACCCGCCGGATGAACGTCCCGGCCGGGGTAAAGATCGATGCTTTTCTTTTGGTTACCCTTCTCGGCATGCCGGGGAATAAAAGGGGGTCGGTTTAGAGACGCAATTTAAAACACTATCAATGTGCTGTCAGGCGCCTCTGCCTGACGGCCTCTACAAAAGTCATTGTTCAAGGCGAGCTTGCTCGACGCAGAATCCCGCCTTCAAGCGGGACGAGGAGCGATCCGCCGCTGTCGGAACGACGTGGCAATCTCAGTTCAATTCCTGCGAGCCCCGACCCAGTCATCCTGAGCGGAGTCGAAGGGCGAGCCCCGTTACTGTCATTGCGAGGAGTGAGCCATGCCACAGGCATGAACGAGCGACGTGGCAATCTCAGTTCGACGGTCGCGTCATTGTTCGAGCGGAGCTTGCGAGGCGCAGAATCCCGCCTTCAAGCGGGACGAGGACCACAATGCGTCATTGCGACGAAGCAATCTGTCCCCTCATTCAGCACCAATTCTGATTGGACGCATGCCGAGTAATCGGTGCCCCTGCCTGACGGCCTCTTCATCGCCCCCCTGAGCGTAGTCGAAAGGCGGGCCTCGCCGTAGGTCGGCGTTCCGAATCCCGCTGCGCGGGAGAAGAAACCCGACACCTAACAGCTCGCCGTAGGTCGGACCCGTGCAAGTTCTTCGTTCTGTTCGGGCCCGACATCGCTCTTCGTTACGGGCGAGGCCCTTACAATGTCACACCGAGGAGCGATCCGCCAAAGGCGAAGAGTCACTTGGGATTCTCAGTTCCTACTAGCCCTCTATCCGTCATAGCGAATACTACCACAACCCCTATTGGCCTCTTGGTACCACTCAGGTACTCTCTTCGAAGAAGTCAGCATCAAGCCTCTTCAATGGATATAGCGAGACTGTCGAAACCCCGACATCATTTTCGATCATTAGCGTTGTCAGCTGCTCTCCATCAATCAAAACAATCTTACACCCGATTTGAGATACATAGTTCTTCGCCTCGGCGGTAAACTTGGAAGTTGTAATGAAGATCCCCTTGTTTGCCTTCTGAGCCTGAAGGGCTCCTGCAAATTGCATCACGTCTGGACGCCCCACAGAATTCGCGTCCCACCTTTTCGCCTGAATGTACACTACATCGAGACCGAGCTTATCTTCCTTTATGATTCCATCTATTCCCCCGTCGCCTGATCTTCCGATCGCCTTGCCAGCATCGCTGCGCGAACCTCCATAGCCCATCTTAACCAGTAATTCAACGACGACCCGCTCGAAAAATGATGGGCTTGCTTTCTTTAGCCTGACCAGAAGCTCATCTGCAAGGTCATCGCGCAACTCGACGTAAGCGCTTTCTAATGCTTCGGAAGGAGTCGTCACAACGTCATCAGAAGTCACTGCGCCTCCAAGTCGATTGTCTACTGTTCGTTTACTTTTCGCACCATGAAATTCCAGAAATTCGGGGTACTGGTTCAAGAACGCTATGTTGATTGATTTTGGTTTCGATTTGAGTACATCAACCCCTCGCTTAGTGATTTTGAAAAACCCCCGACGAGTATACTCTAGGAGACCTGCCTTTTTCAAATACGTTATTGCCCAGGCCAATCGATTCATGAATTTGGATTGCGAACCGCTTGGTAGCAGCTCCCGAAGATCGTCGTCGGTCAGGCAAAGCTCTTTCGACAATGCTTCAACTGCTTCCCCTACCGAAATTTCATCAGCTCTTGATCCTGCATATGTCAAAACTGGTAACATCAGGCTTTGAAAATCTGGAACTGCCATTAATGTGTCTCCTTTGCGGCATCTAGCTTGGCAATTATACTTGTTATCACCAAGTTTCCCTTGCAATTTCTCCAGCACCTGCTCCGGCTCCCCCGTTACTTCACATACCCTCTTTCCCTTAGCTTTGCCATAGCGGCGGCTACGATCTCCTGCCCCCACTCGTTGCCGACTTGCACGGCATCCTTGGTAATCGCTGGAAGTGCCTTTGAATATCGTTGACCAGCGGGCGATGAATAGAAGACGACTAGGGCTTGAACGTCCTCGTCTGTCAAGTACTTTGCGTAAATAGGAATCATGCGCTCGAACAGAGTGTCAACACTGAAGCTCTTGTAGATTTGGTCCCAGTATTCATCGGGTACACCGGTAATCGACTTCCGAATTTGGGCCAACGTCTGCGGTACTACGGCATCCGCTGATCCTCTAGCGCCACTCGATTTCTGTAATTGCCTGATATGCTCATATCTCGGATTCGTGTCCTCGGTGAAGATCGTTTGCGCCAGCAGCAGGACTACTCCGACCGCGAGTACAAGGAACAAGATGCTCGTCTCTTTCATGAATGACTCCCAAAGTAGTGTGATTGATTTTCCCTCCTCATAATCGCCACTGTGGGAGTATCCGTCAACAAATCACTTGGCTTCGTCGGTGCCCCACCCGAAGAGTGGGATTTGATTTTATCCTCCGCCACTGCCAAATTCTGACAGTGACACTCTGCAAAATCCGGCCAGAAACAGGCCAGAAACTGACCCCAGCGGTGTATATAGAGGGACCTGTGTTTCCAAGGGGTCACCATGCCGGATTTGATTAGTGGGAAATAGAGGGTCGTGCAAATAGTAAATATCTAAAACGAACCCAATTCACATCGACCTAAGCATATGAGATACAATCGACAAGCCGTGTGACGGCAAAGTAAAACGAACCCAATTCGAAGCCAATAGAACCATAACAAAACCGCCGGGCCACATGGACCGGCGGTTCACTCAATGCCCAGAGTAAGGAATGAGATTGCCTGGCTGTCAGGGTCACAAGGACCCATGACCTACTATTCCGAGAACCACGCGCTCTGCTCAAACGCAACCTTGGAGTCGTCCTTGATATTCAAGAAGCTCTTGAGCCGTTTGTCGTAATTGAGCTTCAACGACTGCGGCGTCAATATGCCGACATCCGCCGCCACGATCGATCCGTTCACGATCATCTTGCCGCCGTTCTTGGACCCGGACCGCGTCAGCGCAAAGATCGAATTGTTGGTATACATCTGACCATCGAACTTGAACTCCGATCCCTTGGACCGGGCGTTCTCATCGGCGATCCAGAGGTTCTTGAGAGTCGTCGGAGAGATCCAGGAGCTCGAAGATGACAGCGCCAGCGTCTTGGCCCCGGCCAGAGCGGCATCCCCCGGCTTGAGCTGAGTCAATAATTTGAGATCATATTCATCGATATGCTCGGTCCCCTGCCAGGAGAGCGATGCCGGGTCCCAGTAGGTCCCGGCCCCCTTGGCCGGCTTGTTGTAAATGTACACCGGATCGCCGGCGTTCATCGTATAGTAGCGCGGAACATAGTTCGCATCATACGTCGAGTTGGCCACCATGTTCCCTTTGGCGTCCGGAAGAAACTTTTGGGTCTTGGTCCATTCGCCGCGATTGAAAAGCGTCATCTCCGATTGCGTGAACGACAGCTTTTCGCCGTTGCTCAGATTGCCCGGATCGATCGACTTGTTCGAAGTCACCGTTCCGCCCGATGGTGTCAGGTAGTCACCCATGAGGATGTTCTTCCCTGCCGCCAGCGACAGCGCGTTCTGTGTGCCGTCGCTCGATGTTCCGAATGTCCGGCTGCCGGAAACAGATCCATCGGCATAGGTCACGTCGCCGGTGACGTAGACATTCCCTTTGGCGAAAATCTGTCCGGTCCCTTTGACCACGCCCTGGATGATGACATCGCCGCTCACCGCGATCTTGCCGTCGATCTGAATCGGTTTGGCCGCCGTGCCTACCAATATCAAGTTGCCGTTGTAGCTATTGTAGATGCCGGACTGGTTGCTCGCACCCGGAAGGGTCGTGCTCGCGTATGATCCGCCGGTCGCGACACCATAGACCACGCCGCCCCCTATACTGCCGGAGGCATTCTGCGCGACTTCGGAAAACTCGGCATCGTCCACCTGCTTGTTGCCGTTATCGTCCGGGAACGGCGGAGGAAATGTGTTCGGAAGTTGCCCGTCGGTCTGCCCCGACAACGATGTCGGATAGTTCATATAGAGACTGCCGTTCGCCGGCAACGGCGACCCTGTCGTATTGGTGATGCTGATCGAACTGAGCGGCTCTTTGATCACGCCACTCTTGCTGTCGATCGAATATCCGCTCACTCCGACTCCGGTCGGCGACAGATTGGATACCAGGTTACCCACCTGGTCGGTGATCAGCCCGCGCGTGTACATCGTTCCGGCGATATTGGATTGCGCCGTCGGCCAGCCGTTAACATTCTGTACTCGAAGCAGCATCGATTCGAGCGCCGCCACTTTGATCCGGTCGAATGTCCCTTGCTTGGACTTGTCCGTATTCATAATCCGGTCGACATTGTCGATCTGCGCATGACACATGATGCAGTTGACGTTCTTCGCCAGGATGGCGAAATCGAATCCCTTGAACTGCTCACCTTCGATCGTGTAGGTCGCGCGAATCACCTGCGCCGCATGGTCCTCGGTTGACCCGTACGATGCTACACTGAGCGTCGTCGATCCGGCGCCGTCCTTGCGCGCCACAATGACCGAGTCGATCTTCTGCGCGTCATTGAGCGATACGTTGCTGGCCACCGGAAGGCTTGTGCCATCCTTGAGCCCGATACTGGTCAGATACGCCGTATACGAATTGCGGCTGCCGACCTCACCCGATGCCTTCGCCGGGTTGTTCGACTGCCACTTCACATACTCCGCCCAGAGCTTGGACTTGGCCAGCGACTGCCCCGCCTCGGCCGAATAGAACGCTTCGGTGGAGTTCTTGCTGTTGCCTGACTGCTGGATGTCGTCGTTCGATGTTGACACCATCTGGATGCCGATCAGTGTCATCAATAAGAGTAGTCCTAGGACTACAATCAGGGCACTGC
>JBATNE010000201.1:0-1741 GCA_049290195.1 Candidatus Zixiibacteriota bacterium | reverse complement strand
GGTAGGACCAGCACCGATCATAACTACATCACGAACGGGGGGTTGGGGGTTAGCATTTGGCATTTAGGGTTCCTTTCTTAAAGATTTTGCAAGTGCATTAATAAGTCTGTGGTTGCTTTCTATTTTTTCAAAAAGTTCTGATACTCTTTCTTTAGTTATTATACCAACTTCTATTGCCACATATAGCTGACTTTTTACTTCAAGCAAAGACCCTAGAGCAATCATATAAAAACGTTCCTTATCTTTAGGCGATCGTCTTCCGAAACCCTCTGCAATATTCGAAGAGATTGAAACACTTGCTCTCCTGATCTGAGAAGTAAGCCCAAAAATTTCTTCTTTTGGAAATTCTCTTGTAAGTTCGTACACTAGTTTAGCTACTTCAATAGATACTTGCCATGCAGTTAATTCTTCAAAATGTCTCAAGTCCTTCTCCCCAAATGCTATATGCCAACCCCCAAATGCTTTAGTAGCTACGCTACTAGTGAAGCCAACCGTGGCAAGTTGAATCCAACAACAACGTGTTCTGTGCTGTCTTCATTCTCAACTAGAGTAACAGGTACTGTTAGTGCACCGCTTTTAGCGTAAACTTCAGCTTGTTTTTCAGGTTGCTCGTCAAGGTTTACGATGTCATATTTTACACCTTTACCATCAAGATATTTTTTGACCATTGCGCAGTAAGCGCAGGTGTTAGTAGTGAAAACTGTGATTTTTTTCATGGTTGCGAGACTCCTATTTTGTCTTTTTGATTTATTAATTATTCTTCTAATGGTTATTGTATATAGTGCCTGAAGAAAATGCAATAGCGCTATATGTTGTGTTTTTTATGTTTATTTCCTGTTTTTATTCTCCTCTTTTCGTGCTTACTATCTCCACCTCGAAGATCAAGTCTGAATTAGCAGGTATAGTCTCTCCACTACCCTGCGCACCATAGCCTTTTTCGGCCGGAATTAGCAATCTTCGCACACCACCAACTTTCATTCCCGGAATGCCTTCAGTCCAACCAGCAATTACACCGTCTAGAGAAAACTCGATAGGAGCACCGGTATCGTAATTGCCATCAAAACTTTCTCCAGTGGTGGCTAGTGTCCCATAATAAAGAGCAGCTACACAATCACCTGGCTGAACCTCTTCGCCATCACCAACTTTAACATCAACTGTTTGCAACTCTGTAATTGAACCTGCTCTTGTTGTTACTGTTGGTGTAGTTCTTGGCTCAACGGCCGCAAAAGTACCTCGTCCACAAACATTTGGGTCATAGTTTGGATCTTCGCTTTGCTGTGCTTCTTCAGTTGCTTGCTGTGTTTTTAGTGCTTCCGCAGCCGCTTTTTCTTCTGCTGTTTCATTCACTATTCCACCTTCTTCATGATTAATTTGCCATATAACGTAAGCTGTCGCTCCTAAGGTCGATAATAGAAACAGTCCAGCTAAGAAAAAAGCCACCACTCTGTGGCCTGTAGACGTTGCCATAAATTGTTACCCTCCACGCGTATTTATTTGATTTGTCTCATTCGCGTCTTAGATAATAGTATAGACCGAAAACTAGCACTAATCCAAGCTTGTTTTCGTTGTGTTATTGTCTCCGCAATAAGACTTTAAAAATGACCAAACTTACTCTGTTGGAACTAAAAACTACTATATTTCAATACCCGCTACATTTAAGACTTTAGCCAAAGTATCGGGAGGCTTAACGGACCAACCAATACGTCTATGTGAAAGTTCGGATTTATGGAATGCACCTAGT
>JBATNE010000200.1:0-6248 GCA_049290195.1 Candidatus Zixiibacteriota bacterium | reverse complement strand
GTATAACAGTGACCGCCACGCCATGCTGGTCAACTTCTGTATAGTCATTCTGATAATCGTTCTCGCCAAGAATCTCTCTCAGTATTTGCAGGGATTCTACATGGCCTTTGTTCAGCAGTCAGTCATGAAATCATTTCGTGACCGGTTGTTTGAGAAATATCAGCGACTGTCCCTTGACTACTTCAGTAGCCGGCGCACCGGTCAGGTCATGTCCCGGATCACTAATGATGTCATCGTTCTCAATGACGCTATCGATCTGGGTTTTAATCGACTGGTAACCGACAGCATTTTGGTGATTGTGCTGTTTGCATTTCTCTTGATTCTCAGTTGGAAGTTGACGCTGCTGGCCATGGTGGTACTTCCGGTCATTTTCGGATTCATCTGGTATATCGGGAAGAAGCTGAGGAAGTACTCGGAGCGGAGCCAGGAGAGAATGGCCGATGTAAACTCCGTTCTTGAGGAGTCCATCAACAATATCCGTATCGTCAAAGCGTTCTCGATGGAGCAGTTCGAGACGCAGAAATTTTTCAAGGCGACCAGCAATTATTTCAAGTCGCTTCTGCACATGACCCGAGTGCGGCACCTGGCGTCGCCCATAAATGATACGCTGGCAACGGTGGCCGGCGTGATTATTCTGCTCTATGCCGGAACCCGCATTATCTCCGGGACAGGCGAGCTTCAGGCGGGGGATTTCATGACCTATATCCTCGCAATGTTTTCCCTGATCAAACCGGTCAAGTCGCTGAGTCAGATCCATGTTCAGTTGCAGGAAGGTATGGCGGCGGCATCGAGAGTATTTCAGGTGATCGATGCCGATGAGAAGATCGTCGAACAACCATCGGCGAAAACGGTCACGCAATTCAGGGACACCATTCGAGTTGACCACGTCTCATTCAGCTACAATGAAAATGAGCCGGTGTTGAAGGACGTTTCCTTTGAGGTTAAACGCGGGGAGATCATCGCTGTGGTGGGACCATCGGGAGCCGGTAAATCAACCCTGTTTGACTTGTTGCCTCGATTCTATGATCCGCAGGCAGGGAAGATTACGATTGATGGTCATGACATCCGGGAGCTCACCCTTCCATCGCTTCGTGGTTTGATGGGAATCGTTACTCAGGAGACTTTTCTGTTTAACGATACGATTCGTAACAACATCGCCTATGGACTTGCACATCTCGCTCCTGGGAAGGTCGAGGAAGCGGCGGTGATGGCCAATGCTCATGAGTTCATCTCTCAGTTCGAAAACGGCTATGATACTGTCGTGGGAAACCGCGGAGTGATGCTATCCGGTGGACAGCGCCAGCGGATCGCCATTGCAAGAGCGCTCCTGAAAGACCCGCAGATTCTGATATTCGACGAAGCAACATCGGCGCTGGATACCGAATCAGAAGCGCTGGTCCAGGAAGCGATAAACAACCTGATGAAGGCGCGCACCACGCTTGTCATAGCACATCGACTTTCGACCATTATTCACGCCCATCGCATCCTCGTTCTCAACGACGGCATCATAACCGAATCCGGCCGACACGAGGAACTGCTCAAGAACGGCGGGTTGTACAACAAGCTGTATCAAATGCAGTTCAGGCAGGATATCGGCCCGGCAGACCTCGAGGCAGATCGAACCAATTTGCCAGCGGGGCAGTAAATGACTGCAGCCGGCCTGATTAAGAAACTCGAGCATTTGTTGAAAGACGCGCTGTTCCACCTGTTATGTGGTGTCCTTAAGCCGGCTGACCGGAGTCGTGTGCCTGTCCGCCCGGCATCAATTAAGTCGATACTGTTCCTTCGACCGGACAAACTCGGCGACATGATCGTCACTATTCCGGCGATGCATGCCATCAAAGCTGAGTTTCCGCATATCCGGGTCGAATTGCTGGCGTCGCCGCGTAACAAGAGTATCGTGGCACAAGATCCGTCGATTGACGCAGTGCATCTGTACACCAAGAACATCCTGCGAGACCTACCCATGATGCTTCGGCTCAGGCGGAAGCGCTTCGATTTGATTTTCGACCCCATCTGCCACGACTCCATAACCGGGTTGTTGCTCAGTAGAATAATCGGAAGTGCAAGCATTCATGCTGCCGCCAGAAAGCTCAAGTACTACCGCTTTTATGATTACTGCGAGCCATATCAGCCGGACGGGGAAGAGCATAATATTGACAACTCATTGCTGGTATTCCGCGTCATGGGAATCGACCCTGCCTCAATTAATCCATTCTATCCTCCATGGATGTCGGAGCAAGCCCTCAGCCGGGCTTCTTCGTTTGTTGCTGACCTGCCCCGCGAGGCATTCCGAATTGGCGTGAATATCTCCGCTGGAAGCTGGACCAGAACCTTGCCGGTAGAGACCTATGAAGCGATCATAAAGGGCATTTCCGCTGAGACACCCACTTGTGGGTTTGTGGTCTTCTGCGTTATGGAGGACAGGGCTAAGGGAGAAGAGCTGGTGCGGAGAGTTGGGACAAGCGCGCGCCTTATTCCGCCCAACCTCTCCCTACAGGAGTCGTCGGCAATACTGCAAGAGATGAATCTCTTCATCAGCCCGGATACTTCGCTGGTGCACATCTCCGGACTCATGAGAATACCGACAGTCGGCCTCTATTCCGGCCATATGCGGAATTATCATTCGTGGAAGCCATACCGTCAGCGGCATGGATCGGTGATCGCCGCAAGTCCGAACGACATACATGACATAACCCCTGCCCAGGTGATTGAGGAATATCGGCGAGTTCGAGCCGATAGTGACCATGGCCAGGCTCGCTGAGCGCATACTCAAGTCGGCCGCGCTACGACTCGTTGCCCTCTGGAGGCACAATCGAGTAGCCTTTTCCGTGCCGGTCGATCTGAACCAGATGTCCCGCGTACTGATTTTCCGGCCGGAGAAAATCGGCGATATGGTCCTGGCTTTGCCACTTGTAGACGCATTGAAACGGGCCAATCCTGCATTACGAGTCGATGCTCTCGTGTCTGAACAGGGTGGTCCGGTCCTGGCCGGTGACCCCCGTTTCGAACGGGTGCATCTCTACCGAAGAGGTGCCGGGTCTGACCTGGCACAGGCGTTTCGCTTGCACCGTGGGAAGTACGACATGATCGTCGACCTGATCGGATCCGACTCCTACACCGGGGCAATGACCGTGTTGCTGATCTCAAATCCCGGCACGCTGAAAGTAAGCGTGGGAAAGAATAAGCTCTCAGCTTACTACGATCAAAATTTCCCGATCTATCCAGACCGGCACATGAAAGAGAGCACTATGCAGCCTCTTGAGCTGTTCGGCGTTACCTGGACGAATGAAGATCTGCTGGCTCCGCCGTATAGAAGCCCGGAGGCGCTTAAAGCGGCTGCGACTTTTGTGCGGAGCCTGAAGCTGCCGACCGGCAAGAAGCCAATCGGCATTAACATGTCGGCGGGCGTCAGGAATCGCCAGTGGTCGAAGGAAAATGTCGCGGCACTGCTGGCACTTCTGGTTCGGGAAATGCCCGACGAGAAGTTTGTCGTGATTGCCGGACCCGAGGACTATGCAACGGGAAAACGGCTCGCCGAGGCCGCCGGACCCGAGGTTGCCATTATTCCTGAAGGGATGACACTCGGAGCAGTGTGCGCCATAATTGGTGAATTGGGGCTCTTGGTGGGACCGGATACATCACTCCCGCACATCGCTCGTTCATTGCGCGTACCCGTTGTTGGATTGTATCTTCCCTTCAACGAGGATTTCAAGAGATGGGGACCGCTCATGCAGGAGCATGGTATGCTGATTGCCAGAAATGATAGTGCAATAGATGAGATAACCCCGGAGATGGTACTGGCTGAAATACGGGTAGTGATGACAGGGGCCAGATGAAGCAACTGACAGTTATAGTCATTACCAAGAACGAGATCGCCAATATCAAGCGGTGCCTGACATCGGTATCCTGGGCGGACGAGATCATTGTCGTGGACAGTCATTCCAGTGATGGCACGCCGGATGTGGCGACTTCAATGGGCGCCCGGGTCATTTCGCGAGATTGGGACGGATACGGACCAACCAAACAGGCGGCGCTCGACCTGGCGAGCGGCGAATGGGTGCTGTCGATTGACGCCGATGAAGAAGTGTCAGCTGAACTCAGAGCGCAGATTCAGGGGAAAATCGCCAATCCCGACGACTGCGCAGGATATTCCATGCCGCGCCTGACCAGCTTTCTTGGGAGATGGATTTACCATTGCGGCTGGTATCCCGACCCGGTACTGAGGCTTTTCCGCAGGGAGAAGGGGAGGTTCGATTCGGTTCAAGTACATGAAAAGGTGATTGTCGACGGTAAGGTAGGCAAACTCACCGGCAACGTCCTGCATTATAGCTATCCCGATCTGGACAGCTATTTCCTCAAATTCAACAGATACACCACCATGGGAGCCGAACAGCTGGCGTCAAGTAGAATAAGAGCCGGCCTTGGTGACCTCACGATTCGTCCGGTTATCGCGTTCATAAAGCATTATATTTCAAAACGAGGCTTTTTGGACGGAGCCGAGGGGTTTCTGGTGTCCGTGTTTTCGTCGATGGCCGTAATGGTCAAGTATGCGAAACTCCGCCATTTGAACAAGTCACGGGACCGTCAGCAATGAGCAGCAAAGATGATGAACAAGATTAGTGATATAGAGCCCGGTGACCGACTTCTGGTGAGTCGCTCAGACAAATTGGGAGATCTGATCCTGGCGCTCCCGTTTGTGGAGAGTCTCAAGGCAAGGTATCCGGAATGCACGGTGGAAGTCCTGGCTTCATTGTATGCATCGCCGATTCTGGAGAACAATCCTTCGATCGATCGCATCGTCCGCGTACAGAACGACATGCTGGTTACCGACCGGCTCTATCGCAAAGACCTCCTGCACAAACTTCGTCTCGCCAAGTACAAGGTTGTGGTAGCGCTCTATCCGGAAAAGGAAATCAGCGGCCTGTTCCAGGATGCCGGTATTCCGCATCGAATTGGAACTGCCGGCCGATTCCATTCACTCCTGTACAATCATCGCTTGTTCCACAGCCGCAAAGCCAACCGCAAGCACGAGTCCGAGTACAATCTGGACTTTCTCAAGTTTTTCCGCAGCGGGGAGACCGTTCGGATGCCGACCGTGTTTCCAACCGAGAAAGAGATCCGCAACGCGCGTCGGGTGCTCAAAAATGTCGGGATCGAAGGAGATTTCGTGGTCGTGCACCCGGGATCGGGAGGTTCTGCTGAATGCTGGCCATCGGACAAGTTTATCGGGCTGTATTCCCTGCTAAAGCAAGAGGGGCTGGAGGTAGTTATCTCCGGTTCCGACAAAGAAGGGGAGATGATTGCCGAACTTGCTTGGCGACGTAATATCGAAGTCAAGAAGATCACCGGCGAGACCGACTTGAGAACGCTGGCCGCCGTGCTTTCGCTCGCCCGAACCGTTGTCGCGAATTCGACCGGTCCGCTGCATCTTGCGGTAGCTGTCGGAACGAAAGTGGTCGGGCTCTATCCCGGGAAAGAGATCATGTCGCCGCTCCGCTGGGGACCTCTGGGTTCGGGACATCAGGTGATTCAGCCGCAGGTTGCCGACTGCAATTGCTCTCCAAAGCAATGCAATTGCATGGAAACGATTCCGGAGACGCTTGTGCGAGACAAAGTACTTCAGGTGTTTCGCACCATGGTGAAGAGTCCGGCGTGAGTAGGCTGACATGAATCTGGCAGAGTTCATTATCCGCGTCGAATCATACAATTCGAATATCGACATTTCGCTCGTCCGGCGGGCCTACGAGTTTTCCGACCACGCCCATGCCGGCCAGAAGCGGACATCGGGGGAGCCGTATGTCGAGCACTGCCTCGAAGTAGCCTTCATTCTGGCCGAACTTCACATGGATTCCACCACCATTGCCGCCGGGCTGGTGCATGATGTGGTTGAAGACACGACAATTACCCTTGAAGATATCCGGCGGGAATTCGGCGACGAAGTTGCCGACCTGGTGGATGGTGTCACCAAGATAGGGGCGGTCCATTTCAATTCAGTCGAAGAACAGCAGGTCGAATACTTCCGCAAGATGCTCTTGAGCATGGCGAAAGATATTCGAGTCATTCTCATCAAGCTGGCGGATCGCCTGCACAATATGCGGACGCTAGAGCCGCTGCCACCGGAAAAACGGATCAGAATCGCACAGGAGACGCGCGATGTTTACTGCCCGCTCGCCCATCGACTTGGTATCAACAAGACCAAGCAGGAACTGGAAGATCTTTGCTTCAAGTACCTGGAACCCGAGATC
>JBATNE010000199.1:0-2642 GCA_049290195.1 Candidatus Zixiibacteriota bacterium | reverse complement strand
CCACTCTATTACCCTTTTCCTATTTCCATGGCTCACTGACGCTGCAAGAAGCGACCCCGGCCGCCCAATGGCCGATCTCTGCGTTCACCTCGCTAGACTCTCCCGGCGGCGTCGCCCCACACGAGCTTATCTATCTTGATACCGAAACCACGGGCCTTGGTGGAGCCGGGATGGTGCCGTTCCTCATAGGCATCGGCAAGCTGGTCGGAGACGGACTTGAGGTTCGCCAGTATGTCATTCCCGACTATGATGACGAATCTGCCATGTTGGCCGACTTGCTTGGAGAGATAGAAGGAGCGAAGGTAGTGACCTACAACGGAGCTTCTTTCGACCTTCCGGTTCTCCGAGATCGGTGCATCATCAATCGAGTTCATAAGAGCCTGTCGTTTGAAGGGAATATCGATTTACTTCAGTCTACCCGACGCCTCTTCAAGCGCCGACTCAAAGATTGCAGTCTAGTCAATGTTGAGAGAGAACTGTTCGGCTTCAGGCGAACTGATGATATCCCCGGCTATCTGGTTCCCTCGGTCTACTTCGACTGGCTTTCCACAGAGAATGTCTCCCAATTACCTTCAGTGCTGGACCACAATCTGTACGATATCGTAAGTCTTCATTTTCTTGCAGCGCATGTGGCCCGTACCTTCCATACCGAGGGAGAGTCGCTGAAGTCGGTCGAGGACGTTTATTCTCTTTCTCGCATATACCATCGCCGGAATGACCGGGAGCGGACGACCAGGCTCTGTGCTCGCCTGGACTCGGAAAAGACCGGCTCCCTGGCCCCTGACATTCGCCTCTTTCAGGCCTTTGCCCTCAAGAAGTCGCTTCGATGGGAGGAAGCGATACCGGTATTTGAAGAGGTAGCTACTCTGGAGAGCCGCGAAGGATATTGGGCGAATCTGGAGTTGGCCAAGTATTTCGAGCACCGTGGGAAGGACTTTGAGCGCGCTCTAAGGCATGCCCGGACGGCTGGCAGCCACTGCCCCTGCTCTAAAGCCGAAAAAGAAAGACTGGCTCACCGCATTACCCGACTTAAATCCCTCATTTCCGGCTGATCTGCACCATTTCAGGACTCAACAAGTTGCCTTTGCCTCCGATAATAGAAAGGACAGCTTATGGGTAATTCAAACGACGTCATTCAGAAGATCCTTCGGGAGAATAAAGAACTCCTGTCTCTGCCACAGACACTGGCCGAGGTGCTTCGCCTTACCAAGGACGAGACCTCTTCGGTGCAGGAGCTTGGCCAGGTCCTGATGCGGGACCCGGCACTGACGGCGAAAATACTCAGGATTGCCAATTCGCCGTTTTACGGCGTAGGTCGCGAAATCACCACCATGACTCAGGCTGTGGTTACCCTTGGCCTGAGAACTGTCACCGCCCTTACGCTGTCATCATCAGTCTACAATCTCGTCGATGGGTGGAATTCTGCCATAGATCGGAATAGATTCTGGCGGCACTCTCTTGAGGTCGCGATCGGTTCTCGTTTGATCTACGAAGGGATCAACCGCCAGCAGAGCGAAGAGGCATTCATCGCCGGTCTGCTGCACGATATCGGTATTCTCGTTCTGGAACGATCGTTCCCCAAAGAGTATGCCGAAGTCTGGCGCAAGGCTCAGCTCGATGGAGCTTCACTGGTGGATCTGGAAGAACAGACCTGGGGCACCAACCATGCCAAAGTTGGGAAGTTTCTTCTGGAGCAGTGGCACCTTCCGCAAAGAATTACCGACGCCGTTGGACTGCATCACATGACGTTCCCACCCGATGAGCGGAATCCGGAACTGGTCCTTGGACAGACGGTCGCTCTGGCCAACTTCGCCTCCCGTTTTCCCATAGGCATTGGGACGAAGAAAGACTTCTCTGCTACTGCGGAAAACCGCATCGGCATCATGCACAATCTCAATCTGCCGCCAGAGAAATTTGCCACTATTCAGTCTCAGCTGTTCCAGAAGACGATCGAACAGGCCAAGTATCTTGAAATGGAGATCGGGTCAGTTGAAGAACTGCTGATGGAAGGAAACCGCCTTCTCTTTGAGCAGTACATGACGGTGGAAAATCTGTTGCGGGAAAACCGCCAGATGCAGCAGCAGATCGCCAAGGATCAGATGAAGAAACTGGCGCTGGAATCGCTCAAGACGATTACTGCGACGTTCAATCATTACATGAACAACGCAACTGCCACCATATTGGGACGCGCGCAGCTGGTCGAATACGGCATTGCCAAAGGGCAGATTGTCGATCCCACCGGTTCGTTGACTACCGCCATGCAGATTATCACCAACGGGGTAACCACTATCAGCGCCGTAATGGAAGAACTCAAGAACCTGGCGGCGTTCGAAACCACCGTGTACCACGCCGAGACGTATATTATTGATATTGAAGCGAAGTTGAAGAAGCAGCTGACGAAGCTCGAAGAACTTGCGCCGAACGAAACGGTCGCTCCATAACGGAGCGATACTCTCCCGCCTATTTTGAATCGATATTGATTGACGCGTTAGTCGCGACCAGCTTCAGCGAATCTCTCCCTGAGCCCAGCCGCAAGATCCCCGACTTATTGAAACCGTCTTCGGTCATACGAATTGGTTTGAAACTTTTGATACTGCCGGCCGATGTCTTGGCACTCACCAAAAGATCTATGCCTTCCGGAA
>JBATNE010000198.1:0-7914 GCA_049290195.1 Candidatus Zixiibacteriota bacterium | reverse complement strand
CGGCGGGACTGTCACTTGCTTGCCGGTTAGTTTCTCAAACGCCGCCACCACCCCCTTATTCCAGGCCACGCCCCCCTGGAAGAATATCTTATCACCGACCCGCCGGTCCCCTACGACTTTGGTCAGGTAGTTGCTCGCAATGGAGTACGCCAGCCCGGCAATCAAGTCCTCTTTGCGTGCGCCTGCTCGCTGGTGCGCCACCAAATCTGATTCCATAAATACGGTGCAGCGTTCGCCACAACCGACTGGACAAGTGGCGCAAAGCGCCTTGTCTCCGAATTCTCGTTCAATATTGATATTGAGTTTTTCCGCCTGTTCCTGAAGAAACGAGCCGGTACCGGCCGCGCAGGCCTTATTCATTTCAAAGTCGACTACTGCGCGATTCTGGATGGCGATATATTTCGAGTCCTGACCGCCTATTTCGAAAATAGTATCGACCTCGGGATCGATCGACACCGCTGCAGTTGCCTGGGCAGTAATTTCATTCCGGACAACATCAGCACCAACGTAGTCACCAATTAGATACCGCCCCGACCCTGTGGTTCCGACCGCGACCACGGTCACTCGGGAACCCACTTCCATCCCCACTTCGGCCAGTCCCCGGCGGACCGCTTCGATCGGTCGCCCCTCGGTCATCAGGTAACGCCGCGCGATGACATTTCGATCGGCGTCGATCAATACGACATTGGTAGAAAGCGAGCCAATGTCGATGCCAAGATAAACCTGTCGGGAAGTTATCTCTTCCGGTGATTGCCGGCGAGTGATGTCGTAGAACTTTGAGTCCGGGAAATCAAAAGTGAGAGCCTCGCGTGATGACTCGGCGGTGTGCTGAAACTGCAGATACGCAGCGATACGGGACGGGTCCAGCTTTATCGAGGATGCCTCAGCTTCCGAGGCGAGCAGCGCCGCGCCGACCGCTCCCATAACGTTGTAGTGCTCCGGAACCAGGAGTTCCCCTTCTTTAAGCTGGAGCACTTCGGTGAAAGCCCGAATCATCCCGGGGTTGGCGGCGACGCCTCCTTCGAAAGCAATTGGCGGGTCAAATCGCTTACCGCGAGCAATAGCTCCCTTGAAATTACGGGCGACAGCAAAGCAGAGACCGGCGACAATGTCGTAATCAGGCGTGGCAATCTGCTGGAGGTGGATCATGTCCGACTTGGCGAAGACCGAACAACGACCGGCTATTCTCGGCGGATGTTCCGACTTAAGCGCCAGCTCGCCGAACTCAGTTTCGATGGAGAGATTAAGGCGACCGGCCTGTTGATCGAGGAAAGAACCTGTGCCGGCGGCACATTGCGCGTTCATCGCGAAGTCTACGACCGTGCGATTTTTGCCGTCAAGAATGAGTAGTTTGGAATCCTCGCCCCCCATTTCGATCACCGTCCGGACATTCGGCACCAAATGAAAATTGGCGGCGGCCAGGGATGCTATTTCGCCAAAGCACTTCCCGCCCAGTACAGCATAGGCGGATTTGCCTCCGATACCAGTCAGGCCGACACGAATAATGCTGCCCGTGAGATCGGAAAACTCAGACTGAAAGACATTGGCTAGAGTCTCAAGAGGACTTTCGTCGAAACGACGATAAACCGAGCGGGAAACATGCCCGTCTTCGAGCATGACCGCCTTGACGGCGACAGAACCAATGTCAATGCCCAGAGATCGCATTGATTACTCCCTTCGCCCGTCAATTAACCAACTCGCACAGACAGGTCAAGCGGTTTCTGGGTGCGATAGCTGTTGTCTTTGTCGCTCAGCAGCATATATTTCCGCCTTCGGCGAAAGACTGACTATGAGACTGGTAGTACAACGAACCACAGGCGTGGAAATCTGGATCGATGAGCGCCTGCACAGCAAGACAACGGCGGGCCTCCTGGTATTGTTTGGCACCAAAACCGGAGACACCGAGCCGTCCTGTCAATGGCTGGCTGAAAAAGTGGTTAATCTCCGGATATTCGAAGACGATCAGGGTAAAATGAATTTGTCAGCCCTTGACACCCATGGCGAAATCATGATCGCCTCTCAGTTCACGCTCTATGCGGATACGCGCAAAGGGCGGCGCCCCGCATTCACTGACGCGATGGAACCGGTCGAAGCTGAACGACTCTACAACTCTTTTGTCAAATCGGTCGAAGCGAGTGGGTTAGTCACTCAAACCGGAGTATTCGGTGCGAAGATGGATATTCGCTTTTCCAACCATGGTCCTGTAACCATCATCATGGATCATGACCTTTCCTAACCTGACCGCATTGGCCCAGGCTCATCCCGTCGTCCTGGGCTCCGGCTCCCCCCGACGATTGCAATTGCTTTCTGAGACCGGCATCTCATTCACACAGATAGTCCCGCACATTCCGGAAGATCGCCTGCCCGGAGAATTCCCCTATCCGTATGCCGAACGGCTCGCGCGCGAGAAGGCGCAAGCGTCGTTCAATTTGACTGGTGGAAGCGGCGTCGCAATCGGCTGTGATACGATTGTAGTACTCGGAAGCGATGTATTCGAAAAGCCGACAGACGAAGCAGACGCCTTTCGCATCCTTACTGTCTTGAGCGGCCGTCAACATGTTGTGTGCACCGCGGCGGCATATGCGTTCAACCACAATGCGGTAATCTCTGGTTTCGAACTCACCGAAGTGTACTTCAATTCCCTCGACCCGGATCGGATTTGGGAGTATATCAAATCGGGCGAGCCAATGGACAAAGCCGGCGGCTACGGAATTCAGGGAATGGGGGGATTTTTGGTTGACAGGATAGTCGGAAATCTTGATACTGTCGTGGGTCTCCCCCGCACGCTGCTGGAGCGGCTGGCCGGGGAGGTTTTGCATTGTCTTCAGGACCGCTAACTCGTTGGAACGCAGGGAATGACGGAAGTTCACACCAAATTAGGGAAATTGCTCAAAGGAGAACGGGAACGTCGCGGCCTCTCTCTGCCGGAAATCGCCCAGGAGATTAAAATTGCCGAGCGGCATATCCAGGCGATCGAAGATGGCAATCTTGCCAATCTCCCCGGTCCTCTCTATTTCGGCCTTTTCGCCAAATCATATGCCGAAGCGCTGGGCATCGACTACGCCAAAAGCCTCGAAGCCATAAAAGAAGATCTCGGCGAACCAATTGATACGCCAATTGAGCAGGCCTCGGACGATGTCGCCAAAGCTGAGCCGACCAAATTTCCGGGGATTACCAAAGCTACCAAACCGGTGGGCGGACAGAAAGTCGCTGCCGCTAAAGGAAGACCGGTCATTTCCACCCTTATCGTCATCATCGTCATACTCGTCTTCCTCGCGGTGGGCTGGGCCCTCTTGCAGAAAGACGGCAAGCTGCCCTTCGCCAAGATCATGTCGCCAGGATCATCTACGTCGCAGGATTCGACCGATCGAAACGACGGTGCTGGTGCGGACTGGTCTGAGGATTACGGCAAAGTCGGTGATAAGGGTGAAAAAGCTGCGCTCAATCTGCAGATGATCGCACACGACCGCACCTGGGCTGTCGTCCTTTCCGATGGAGACACTGCCCTCCAGATCAATCTCAAGCCCTGGCGCGAGTACAACATAGGTGCGCAGGAGAAACTGGTAGTTTCGGTTGGATCACCACTGGCTGTTGAAATGACGATCAACGGCCTGGCCGTTGACCTCAGCGATCCTGAAAAAGGGTCGGTTTCGAGCGTCGAAGTAACGCCTGAAAACATCTCTATGTTCGTTAGAAAGCAGCTGCCGGCTGACTCCAGCGCCGATGATTCCATCGGGCCGGATTCCGGCACGGTGCCGGACACGACCGCGAAAGCCAAGTCTGCGGTGGTTCGGGATACCACGCACCGGCGCGATACAAGCACTTCGCACCCTGGATCAACCACCAAAACGGGAGATCGCCATGGGACTTAGAAATTGGGTCGCCGAGATCCAGATGCGTCGCCTTCGGCGCCGCATGGAACCGAATTCGATCACTGTACCTACCGATCTACTGCGCACGAAACATCTTCTGGTTTGTCTTCCGAGTGGATTGAGAGAGCTGACGCTGGTCAAGCAGTTCTTGCCCACCATCAGCACTCTGTTCCGCCAGGCTGACATCACCCTCTTGGCGCTTCCGGGAATACAGGTGACCGACATCTATCCCCGTAAGGGATTCCAGATCATAACACCGTCGATCGACCAGCTGGGCTGGGCGGGGCTCCCTCGCAAAGGATTCCTGCAGACCCTGCAGTCCCATAATATCGATCTGGTGCTTGACCTGAACCTTGATAATTCCGTCTTTACGTCGACCGTTCTCCTGAGCTTCCCAAACGCCGTACGGATCGGGCGCGGCAATCATCTGGGAGAACCGTTTTACAACCTCGAGATAAAGACCAAGTACCTTCGGGACGAGCGGAATATCTATCGCTCGATTCTGGAAACCTTGGGTGATCTCATGAACCGCCGTGTCGTTGTGGCACAGGAACCGGGCGGCCAACAGCTATTGGAGGAATAGTGTATTTACGCGCACTCGAAATTCTCGGATTCAAATCATTTGCCAATAAAACGGTCGTCAAGTTTTCCAACGGCGTGACCGCAATTGTCGGGCCGAACGGCTGCGGCAAGACGAACGTTCTGGATGCCCTTCGCTGGGTGCTCGGCGAACAGCGCCCCACCATGCTTCGCGGCGGCCGAATGGAAGAAGTCATCTTCAACGGCACCCGCGACCTCAAACCGCTCGGCATGTCCGAAGTCACCCTGACGGTCGTCAATGACCGGGGTGTCCTGCCGACCGAATATCACGAAGTCCAGATCACCCGACGCCTCTTCCGCAGCGGCGACTCCGAATACCTGATGAACAAGGTTCCTTGCCGCCTGAAAGATATCACCGACCTGTTCGTTGATACCGGTATGGGTGCCCACTCATACTCCGTCATTCAGCAGGATATGATCGAATCGGTTATCTCGGACAAAGCCGAAGAGCGCCGCTTCCTGTTCGAAGAAGCCGCCGGCATCACCAAGTACAAACACCGCAAGCGGGCCGCCCTCCGCAAACTGGAGTCGACCGAGGCTGACTTCAATCGCCTTCGCGACATTCACTCCGAAGTCAAGACTCAGGTCAATTCCCTCTACCGTCAGCACAAGAAAGCTGAACGGTACCAGACTATCGCCGATGATGTCCGCGCCTGGGATCTCTACCTCAGTTCTTCCCGTCTCAAGAGCATCGATCTGGAAAAGCGCCAGTTGCGCGCCGAGTGCGACGCACTGACCGATACTCGGACCGGCAAAGCGGCCGAACTGGACGAAGCATCTCTTCGACTTGAGACCGAACGCCAGTCCCTGCTTGAGATCGAGCACAATCTGAATACGGTCAGCTCGCAGGTATATGAATTGTCTGAATCCGCGCACACCAAAGAACGCGAGATTTCAGTCCTCCGCGAAAAGCGCACCAACGCCGCCAACTTGATTGATAAGAACAGCGGTGAAATCGCATCGTTGACGTCCCGGGTTACATCGCTGGACGAACAGATTATCATCGCAGGCAAGGAACTTGCCGAAGTTCAGCTGGCGCTTGAACGGTCATCGAACGAGTTACATGAAGCCGAATCAGCTCAGGCTGAACTCGACCGCCGGTTATTCGAAGCCCGTGCCTCCCGCGAAGACGTCAATCGCCGCCTGATCGAAATTGAATCCCGCCTCTCCTCCGGCAAAACCGAAGAAAAGACCCTCCGGGAGCAGGAAACCGAACTTGCAGAAAGCCTGGCCGCAATCGAGGCTCAGATAGCAGCTACCGCTCCTCGTCGTGAGGAACTCAATGCCTCGATCGCCAAAGGACAGCAAGAGGCAGAACAGCTTCTTGCCCGCCGTCGTGAATTCGAAGAGGCGCAAACCGCTCTCACTGCTGAAATGGAGCGGCTGGTCGATCTCGGTGAAGAGCTGTCATTGGATATCGCAAATCTCAGTGCATCTATCGAAGCCTGTGAGGCACGCCGCAATCTGCTCAATGACATGATGGTTCACTACGAAGGGCATGATTCCGGCCTTGTTGCAGCAATGGAACAGCGCGGACGCTGGCCCGGCATCTATGGCACCGTGGCCGAAAAACTGGTCCCGGTGGCAGGACTCGAACTCGCGTTAGAAGCTGCTCTTGGCAATCTCGCTGGCTTCATGATCTGTAAGGATCGGGCAACCGCCGAAGAAATCATCAAGTTTCTCAAAGAAGACGCCAAGGGTAAAGTCGGAATACTGGTCCCCGAAACCGGAACGATCAATCCAGTCGTAAGACGCCCCGAAATCCCGTCAGAAAACTTCCTTGGTTGGCTGGAAAGCTATGTCTCCACCGATCCGGAACTGCGACCGCTGGTCGAAGCAGTCCTCTCCCGAACGGCAGTCTTCCGTGCCGGAGCTGATCCCTCGGATATTCTGGAACGTCTCCCCTATGGATTCAGCGCGGTATCCGGCGACGGCGTCTACTATGGCAAAAACGTCATTGCCGGCGGATCGTCTGACCGGTTCCCCCTCTTCCGGCGCAAAGAAAAAGTGCAGGAACAGGAACAGGCGATTGCTGATTTCGCCTCCAAACTGGAAGCAGCCCGAGATCGCAAAGCGCAGACCACTACCCAACTTGCGGCTGCCCGAGCCGAATCAACCAATCTGGTTGGCTCGCTCGATCGCCTGGCCGATGAGGCGGAAATCCACCAGAAGAGCTTGAGCGAACTGGAATTCCAACTTCGCTCCCTCTCTACAGAATTCGACCGCCTGGAAAAAGAGAAACTGCAGGCGCGTAACCGGCTCGACGCCATTCGTAATCGTCAGTATTCACTCGGCCTGGATTACACTGAATTGGCCGGTCAGAAGGAGAATATCGTCACCTCCGCATCGCAAGTCGCTGGACGACTGGATGAGTTTGAACGGAGCGTGGCCGAAGCAGTCGAACGGACTGCCAGGCTGCAGGTGGCGACGGTCGAAGCACGAAGCAAAGTCGAACAGACGCAGAGTCGAATCGGTCATTTCAAGGAGATTCGCCGCGAGCTTGATCAGACCGTGGAAGTCAAGAAGACCGAAATCGAAAACGCCCATACAGAAATTCGCACGGCTGAGGAACGGCACCATGAGTTGGAAACCGACCTCAAGTCAACCTTTGAAATGCGGGAAGAATTGCTCCACAGCCAGGAAACGCTGCGTGGACAGCAGGGCGAGGTTCTCGAACGGACTACAGCCAAGGAGAAGTTGATCAAGCAGCTCCGTGACGAACGGGATTCCGTCGGCGAAAAGATACACCAGCTGGACATCCGCCTGAATACGATCGACTCTGAAATCAGATCCAGTCACGAGAAGATTCTTACCGAGTATGGGCTCGACCTGACGACGGTCGAAATTGCCTGTCCGAATCCGACTATTCCTGAGGATGCGGCGCGGGAACATCTGCAGACCCAGAGGGAAATGCTTCGCAAATTCGGCGCAGTGAACCTCCTGGCCCTCGAAGAATACCGGACCACCAGCGAACGGGAAAAATTCCTGTCCGAGCAGCTCAACGATTTGACTGCCGCCCGCAATGACCTGCAGGCAACCATTCTCAAGATTAACCAGACCGCACGCCAGCTCTTCATGGAGACGTTCGACAAGGCCCGGGACAATTTCAAGAACCTGTTCCAGGAGCTGTTCAGCGGCGGCGAAGCGGATATCTTACTTGAAGATCCGTCCGATCCGCTTGAGTCAAATATTGAGATCATAGCTCGTCCTCGAGGCAAGAAGCTGTTGTCTATAACCATGATGTCCGGTGGCGAACGGGCGCTGACCGCTATCTCTCTCCTCTTCGCGCTCTATCTGGTCAAACCGTCGCCCTTCTGTATTCTCGATGAAATCGACGCCCCCCTTGATGACGCCAACTGCCATCGCTTCCTGAAGATCATTCGGAAATTCTCGCGGCAGACGCAGTTCATCACGATCACGCATAACAAGATCACTATGGAAG